>NZ_PKHE01000014.1:0-51075 GCF_002847645.1 Falseniella ignava | reverse complement strand
TGATTGTTTTGTCGTAACTACAATCTTACAAGATAAAGGTCCCTTTTTCTATGGACTTTGGAGGTTACACAAGAAATTTTACACTATGTTCTGGCTCCGTATCTATAAAATTAGTTGTCACTTTACTTTCTGTTATCTGTAGTAAAGGATTCACACACGAGTTTAAGCGAATCTGTCACCTCGCTTTTTATTTGAAATACACTTCAAAGTCTTGATTCAATAGTGTTTATCCTTATATATAAGAGTCGCAGCTCACATTTTTGAACTGCGACTTTTTGAAATTATAATTATTTACTTACTGTTCAATTCATCTATTAATCTCTGTATAAGATAAGCCTGAATCACTGAATATTTCGTTTAATTGTTCTACAAATGCTACGAATATATCTGTTTTCGCTTATAGTAAATAAAAGTAATTGGGTCTTCAACTGTATCAGGTTCATTTAGAATAATGTTTCTTCATTTTCATCTATTAAATAATTAAAACCTCATCGAAAAAATTTTATCAAAATTCACCAGTTCTTGCCGAAGTCAGCAATCCAAGCTTATCCATTATACGGTACAGTATTCCAATTATTAGTTTTTCATTTATCTTGTATAGCTTTTGCTACACCATGCTCATTCTTCACTACCATTAACCAAATATTTTTTTACATGTTAGTTCTCTTAAGACTAGAGTGCCTCGATTAATATAAATGGTAATTTATCTCAAATGGATTTCTTTATCCATGGTTAATACCTAGTAAATAAAGCCATACGAAACATTTAAACCATAATTGTTAATATATGAGACAATTAATCACGTCCTTTGTCAGATAAGATTTATAGAACACTTTTTAGTACTCGGCTTTCTGAGTTTCAGAAGAAGCTATCATTGCTTGTAGAGGGCACTTCTTTTCGTCCGCAATCGCCTAAAAAATCGATGCATCGCTAATCTTTTTATTATCATTCAAATCAAATTGAATATAAAAAATTCCTCAAATGATGTTCGTTGCGGTAGGTCTTGATTGTAGCTAATCTCCTTCCGAATTCCTCTACTTGATATATGTTATCGTGCTTAGTAATATTCATACAATTGTTGTCTCCTTAGAGTAAAGTAAATAACAAGGTTGTTTTTTCTACGAATCGGTCATTCCATACTATAATTTTTTAGCAGTACGTTAGGAGATCGTCAAAAAGACCAAACAACCATTCGTTGCTTAGTCTTTCATGTCCACTATACAGATAATTTAAAGTCACGCCTAAATGATTGAGTGCTTTCTTATAAACTCAATCGATATTCAACTACCGTGACCTCATCTTGCCGATACATTTTAATACCGTATTGATTGCCACAGAGAATCTTAATTCTCTGTTCAACATTCTTCATTCCGATGCCACCCAGTTTCGTTTTGATCCGATTTTGATGGTCTCTTTCAAAGTCTACCCCATTATTTTCTACTTTAATCATTAAGTCTCCATTCTCAATATAGGAAGAAATTTTGATAAATGATTTTGTTTTTTTAGGTTTGATTCCATGATAAATTGCATTTTCTACGATGGGTTGCAATATTAATTTAGGGACCATTATTTCAGGTGTATTTTCCTCAAGATCCAATATATATTCAAACTTATCATCATAGCGAACTTTTTGGATGTCCATATAATTTTGAACATGTTCGATTTCTTTGGCTAGAGGGATAAAATCTTGATTAATACTCAAAGTACTTCTTAAAATCATTCCTAGCGCTTTCGTAACCTCGATTGCTTTTTCATTTTCACCAAATTCGATAAGCCAAAGAATTGTGTCTAAAGTATTATAAATAAAATGGGGGTTGATTTGGCTCTGCAATGCTTTCAACTCAAAGTTTCTTTTAGCATTCTCTTTTTCTTCGATGTTTTTTGTCAGAATTTTAATTCGATCCAATAAAAGATTGTACTCTTTTTTTAAGGTATGAATTTCAATCGAGTCGCTGTCTTCAATCTCTATCTTCGAAAAATTCTCATCAACCTTCTTCATTTCTTCGGCTAAACTCGTGATTGGTTTACTAATCCACTTCGAAATAAATAGTGATAAAGCAACCGTTAAAAATAAAATAATCATAGACCATGTCACTGTATTTTTAATTAATTTCTTTTGAAGCGTATCAATTTGCTCAGTTGAAGCAACGCCTACTAGTAACCAATCGGTATTTGGAATGTAGACATGTGCCCCGACAAACCCTTTATCTAACGATTTCATTCTATTATTAATCAGTTGTAAATACTTATCTTGTTCTACCAATGAGCTAGTGCCCTTCTGATTAGAGTCAAATAATAATTTTTCTTCAGAAGTTGTTATAAAGGCATAACCATTTTCGCCAAAATTAATCACGGATACATAGTCTTCAATCAATTTATAGGACAGATCGATGACGACATACCCTTGAACTTCGTTATCTTTGACGATTTGACGACAAATTGAAATGACTCGTTCATTTTTATCCATTGAAAATCCTTTGTGATTTTCCGTCGTGACCATGGCCATATTATTTGATTTCTTTAGATTTTGATACCATTCCAGATTATTCATATCATCCGATTTTTCAAAATCGATTGGCGAGGTTGAAATCAATTTGCCGCGATTTGAGATAACCGATATTCTCTTGATCAATGGGTCATTTTGTTCAACTAAATCAATGATATTTTTAATCGAATCGCTACTAGAATTCTCTATTTTTTCAATTTCTGGTGTCATGACTAATACACTTGAAATGCCTTTTATTTTCTCTAAATAGGAAGAAATATAAATGCTGGCATTTTTTAATTGTTGCTCTGTTTGTTGGTACTTACTATCTTTTAAAATAGTGACAGAATATGTGTAATAGCGATACGACAAAATCGTTACCAATAATATTGAAATAACGAAGAAATAAGCGCTTATTTTCGTACTAAATTTTCTCAGTTGATTCTTCATCGCTTAATCCTTGCTTAAACTGCTTTGGAGTTATATTGTAATATTTCTTAAATTTGGTCATGAAATAATTCACATCTTCAATTCCTATACTTTTAGCTATTTCATAGTTTTTCATATCCGTTGAAAGGAGAAGAAGCTTCGCCTTTTCCATCCTTTTCTTATTAATATAATCTTGAAAAGGAATGCCATAGATTTTCTTAACAAGCACACTTAGATAGTTGCTGTTATAGCCTATGTCTTCGCTCATTTTAATCAAGGACAGATCGATATTAAATAGATTCTCTTCAATATATTCCTTGATTAACTTATTTTCCTCATCGATTTCAACATTTTCTGTCTGCTTTAAATCTTTAATGGATTGTTCTTTTCTTAAACTATCAATGTTATCGATGGCATTTTTCAAGATATATTCAATTTCTTTTTTGGAGATCGGCTTTAAGATATACTCATCCACTTTTGCTCTAATGGCTGTTTGTGCGTATTCGATGTAATCATATCCGGTCAGAATAATAATATAGACATTGGGATTGTTGTCTTTAATTATCTTTGCAGCGGTTAAACCATCCATTTCAGGCATATTGATATCCATCAAAATAATATCTGGGTGATGAGTATTAGCCAAGTCTACGGCTTCTTGTCCTTCTTCAGCTTCTAAGACTTCTGAAATATTTAGATTGTCATAGTTAACTAATTTTTTGATCCCTTTTCTGATGATCGATTCATCATCTGCAATTAATAATTTATACATATTTACCTACTTTATTAAATGTGTTAAATAGCCATACCCTTCTTGCTCCATCTCTTCTAACGGTATAAAGCGGATGGAGGCACTATTGATACAAAATCTTAATCCACCTAACTCCTCTGGTCCATCGTCAAATACATGACCTAAATGTGAATCTCCAGAGCGACTTCTAACTTCAGTTCTCTCCATATTATAACTTAAATCTTTGTGATAAGTCACAACATCCTTTGCTATCGGTTTGGAAAAAGATGGCCATCCACAACCTGAGTCAAATTGATCAGTTGAAGTAAATAAAGGTTCACCTGTGGCTATATCTACATAGATTCCTGGCTCCTTATTATCCCAGTATTCATTTGAAAAGGCACGTTCGGTATCATTTTCTTGTGTTACCTTGTATTGAATGTCTGTTAATTTTTTCTTTAGCTCTTCATCTGAAGGTTTTGGATACTTCGATGGGTCAATGATTACTTCACTGGCTTTAGAAATATCAATGTGACAATAGCCATCTGGATTTTTCTTTAAATAATCTTGATGGTATTCTTCAGCTTCATAGAAATGTTCTAAGTCTTCAACTTCTACCGCGATTTTTGCTTCATATTTTTCTTGTTCTTTGTTCAATCTCTCTTCGATAATTTTTCTTTCATTTTCATCGGTAAAATATACACCCGATCTGTATTGGATGCCGCGGTCATTTCCCTGTCTATTCACACTCGTAGGATCCACCACTAATAGATAATAGTCTAGAATTTGTTCCAATGAGATTTTTTCGGGATCATAGTCTACTTTCACCGTTTCTGCATGTCCTGAATTTTTATAGGATACATCTTCATAAGTTGGATTTTCGGTATCACCATTAGCATAACCACTGACTGCATTAGCGACGCCGTAGATTTTTTCCATATAGGCTTCTAATCCCCAAAAACAGCCGCCTGCTAAATAAATCGTTTTTAACTCCGCTTTCGAATAGTCGACTCCATCATTTGGATTTTTATTTGCTGTTTTCTTTTGTTGTTGGGTAATAATTTCATCAATTTTATTGGTCGTATCAGCTTTGACGGTATATACTGAAACTAACAACGTTGCCACCAATACTATGAATAAAAGTATTTTTTTCATTTTTATCCCTACCTATTGAACTACTTCATAAATTTGGTCTAATATCTCTTTATTTAATTGTCCTGGAATGACTTTAACTAAAACACCATCCGAACCGACAATCACACTTGTTGGAGCTGAACGAACGTGATAATCTTCAATGAATTTGCCCGATTCATCCAATAATACTTTCATATTTTTATAGCCTAAGCTCTTAAACCATTTGATAAAATCTTCTTTATTCATTTCACCAAAATGCCCTGGTGAAACTACCGTTACAACTTCATAGTCTTCTGCGTCCTTTGATATTTCATCCGTTTCTGATAGTCCAGCTAAACAAATCGGACACCATGAAGCCCAATGTTTTACATATATTTTCTTTCCTTTTTGATCACTTAATTTGTACATATTGCCATCTAAATCTGATAAATTGAAATCAGGCGCTAAATTACCTTGGTTCACTTGCTTGCTAGCCATGCTATCTTCCATTTTAGTTGTTTCATCGGCTTTAGTCGTTTCATCTTCGGTCATCTCGACCAATTCGATATCCTTCGTTGTAGTTGATTCTGCCTGATCCATTTGTTCTTCTAGCTTTGTCTCTTCTCGATCATTCATCCCCTCATTCTTTGACTGGTTTTCTGTTGCACAACCACTTAATATGACTGACACCGCGACTAATCCAACTAATAATCTTTTTTTCATGATTGTCCTCCTTGTTTACTGATTAAATAAATTGTTAAAGAACGCTGTTAAATTCGGTAACTGGTTGCTCATTAACACAATTCCCATTAAAGCAACTAAAAATCCACCAACCCGTTTTATTGTCACTAAATGTTTATTAAGTTGTTCGAAGTGATTCATCAATGCACTTGAAGCAACGGCCATTATTAAAAAAGGGATCATCAAGCCGAGTGAATAAATCAACATTAAGAACGCACCATAAAATTGTTGTCCACTACTTGCAGAGGTTATTAATACGGCAGCTAAGATGGGGCCAACGCAAGGCGTCCATCCCAAACTGAATGACACTCCCATTAAATAGGCCCCCAATGCTTTCGGCTTATTATTAGAGAAATGAATGCCGTTGATTTTATTTATTTTATCAAATTGAATTAGATCCATTTGATGAATACCCAACAAAAATACTAAAAACCCTGCGAACATCAATATCCATCGATTGTTTAATAATTGTCCAATAATACCTGCTCCAAAGCCTAGGATCACAAAGCTCGTGGAAAGGCCTAAAACAAAGGCCATTGTCTTGATAATCGCTCCTTGATTAATCTCTAAACTTCCAATTGTAATTTTTTTGTATTCTCCTGCTTTATCTGTCATCAGCCCAATGTATACCGGCATCAGTGGAAAGGTACACGGTGCAAAAAATGAGAGAAAACCAGCTATAAATACCGAACTCATCAACAGTTCATTTTGTACCATAATGATACGCCCCCTTGAAATACTAATTTATACCTTTATTATAAGCGCAATCATTTTACCAGATAATCGAAAATAAAGTTTAAAAACTTGAAAATCATTAGATGCCCAGTAATATTATGTGAATTATATAGGGAATAAGCATGAATTGATCATGATGACTATGTAGATATGAGAATCCGACGCAGGTTCTCGTAATTAATGATCTGTTTTAATCTCTCCTCTTAACCCGCTGTTCCATCGCTAATAACTCTCTCTTCATAGCAATTCCCTCTCCGTAACCTACCAGCTTGCCATTTGTACCGGTCACTCTGTGGCATGGGACAACTATCATCAGTGGGTTTTTATTGTTAGCCATTCCAACAGCACGACTGGCATTAGGGTTTCCAATCGCTATGGCAATTTCTTTGTAGGTACGGGTTTCGCCATAAGGAATTTTTGTCAGCTCTTGCCATACTTTCTTCTGAAACGCCGTTCCTTCCAGCTCATAGGCAATATCAAATGTTGTTCGCTCACCCTTTAAACATTCCATAATTTCTGTATAGACGCGTTCCGTAAAATCCGTCTTCTTTCCAACATTCTGTGATTCGTCAATCTTTTGTAGCAACAACAAAGCTTCCACTTGATAGCCAATTTTTAAGAATCCAAAGGGAAACGCATAAACGACGAAATCCAATCTTTGCACCTCACTCTTATTATTCCTATCGCATATAATGCTCAATGTAATTAGCGACTATATTAATTCTATTCTAGTTTATATTATTCATGATACAATACACATTTTATTTGTTTCAAATGTGGTTAATGATATTCAAGATCTAATCTATTCCACTGTTAACTCGAATTTCTCTGATTACACCTAAACCTACTCCTAAACATATTAAAGTAACCTTTATATATTTAATATTCGATTATATTGTACCCTAAAAAAACAGCTCGTTTTGAGCTGTCTCTAATAAGGTTCTATAATAAATATAACCGACGAGCGTAAAATTAAATTTTACGCTCATCGATTTTTTAGAGACTTTTGTCCCAGCCTCGTTTTAAGTCTATACATTCTTCTTCGGATAATTACTATTTTTTTGTATCCTCAATATATTATTTTACAATATTTTGTAGATAATATGTGCGTATTATCTATATTTTTCGTATCTAGCAACGATTATAGAGCGAATGTCTCAGTCTCTCTTTAATTTTATTCCTGATAAAGTTCCTTCACGAGGAAATTGAAGCGTCCGATGAGATCGGAGTTCTGAGTGTCCCAGAAGAGGGTATGGCCATCGGCATCTGGTCCCTGTAACGCTACAAGGACTCTAGGGTGAGTTGGGTCAGCTACAAATAAGTATAAGTGTCGTTCATCAGATGAATTTGCAGTATCTTCAATATCTGAGTAGACGGCATCAATTCGGATACCAAGAATTCCGTCACCGTCGTGCTGATAGTGAATCGTTGTAATCTCACCGTCGAGATTGATTTCGAACGTCTTACGCGGGAATGTTCCGCCATAGAAATCAACCGGATGTTCGAGAGTATATTGTTGATAGACTTGATTCATCGTGCTTCCCCAACTTTGCATAATATTGCCTAATCGTTCATGAGCCTTAGCATCGAATGATGGTGCCGGTAATTCAGGGAACTCAACAGGTTCAAAAGCTGGATAATGATTCGTCACATCTACTTGATAGTATGCTTGATAATCAAATGGATCAATCTCTTTCGGATTATTAGTGTTCCCTAGTGTTGCGAATTGCATTTCACCAGTATGTTTGTCAATGAAGAAAATCCCGACCCCACTAATATCTTGTGCACCAGCTGATGTTCGCATCGATACAATATGGTGCGTGCCTTCTGGATATGGATTCTGGAAATATTCCATTTTCCAATATTTGAAGCCAAATCCATTGATTTCTGCGGATTCTCCGGCAACAATGCTAATGCGATTGAGTAAGTCGTATCTGGCATCATCCACCGTGAACAGTTCTGCGACATCGTATTTCATGCCATCTAAAGATTCTAGTATGAAGCCGTACGATAAGAATCCAGTTTCCTTTTCTGCCTGATTGATAGCTTCATAATAAGCCGCTAAGCAATAAAATCTTAAGTGATTGAGTGCCTCGAGTGATTCATCCGTTAATTCAGGAAGAAGCATCTTCTCAATCGCAAAGGTATTCTGGGCAATCGTCTTTAAATCGGAAATATTTCTAATCCGATAATGTGCGTCTTCCGACTCGTCATATTCAGCAGCAACATCTTGAGCTTTGCGATACATTGCTGGAATAATGGGGTGATAAACATTCGCATCATCAAATACTTGAATATCCAATGCCATCAAGTCGTGTACAGTGATTCGCTCCGTATCCCATGATGTATCAAGCAACTCATACCAGCGATGATTCAAATCCCGCAGTCGGTTCAAGTAACCTTGCATCTCTTCGGAGAAGGCCACATCAACTTGGCTTGACTCTTGGACACTCTCTCCGCCGCCAATCTCATACCATTGCCAATCCTCATAAATATCAATCAATTCATCATCTCCAGGCATGATTGAACGGTATTCATCTTCTGTTAGGAATTTTTGATGTGTTTTATCTTCGTACACCATTGTGTCGTTTTGTGAGTAAGAGGAATATTCGGCAATCGGGACAATATCGTCACCCGTTTCATTGAATGTAACAAATGCATAGAAATTTCCGGTGGAAGAGGACTTTAATCTATAACCTAACCTACCATCCTGATAGAAATCTAACCCACTTTTAGGAGATAGATGAACATATGGGGCTTCAATTTCTCCTGTATCAGGTCTTTCTGGATAGTCGTAACCGGCGACAGTAACAACTTCTTCTCCATTAAAGGTAAAGATATGGAACAAACTCCGGTATTCATTCACACCAGTCAATAGCAATTCAGGAATCCCATTATGGTCTAGGTCCTGAATAGAATAAATAATTTTATCGCTAGGACGCGCATTTGCAATTCCTAGTTCAGAAATATAAGGACTATCATAAAGACCCGTGAAATCAGCATCCAATATCCGGTCCAAATTCTTCTCATAATCCTCAATTACAGGGCGATAGTATTCAGGAAGCTCTTCATTTGCTCTGACTGGCTCGCCTGTTAACAAACTCATCCCTGTCACTAACATTATCCAACGCATGCATTTCAACATTTTCATGTAGTACACCTCGGTTCTATATTGTCACTTTATGAATAAATATAGGTCATAATAATTAAAAATACAACTGACAGAACAAATGAGAAGTAAACAGAACCTCATCATTCAAATCAAATTGAATATAACAATTCCTCAAATGATGTTGATTGCGGTAGGTTTTAATGTCTTTTAATTTCATGAGGTAGCATGATCCCCTTTCATGGCCCGCCTTTCCATCGCTAACAGCTCTCTCTTCATAGCAATTCCCCCGCCATAACCTACCAGCTTACCATTTGCACCAATCACTCTATGGCAAGGGACAATCATCATCAGCGGGTTTTTGTTGTTGGCCATTCCAACGGCACGACAAGCGTTAGGGTTACCAATCGCCACGGCAATCTCTTTGTAGGTGCGTGTTTCACCATAGGGAATCTTTGTTAGTTCTTCCCAAATTTTCTTTTGAAATTCCGTTCCTTCTAGCTCATATGCAATATCGAACGACGTTCGTTCACCCTTCAAATACTCCATAATTTCTGTATAGACACGTTCTGTGAAGTCTGTCTTCCTTCCAGCATCAGCGGACGCATCAATCTTCTGTAGCAATAATAAAACTTCTCCCCGATAGCCAATCTTCAAGAATCCAAAAGGGAACGTATAAACGGCGAAATCCAATCTCTTGCACCTCACTTTTTGTAACATAGCATCTTAAAATACTTTTTCTTATATATGGCGTTTAATATGGCAAGGGTATTCTTAGTAATGCTATCAGCGCAGTATTTCAATTAGAAACTGAATCGATATTTCTGAAATATAGACTAAATATTATAATTAAAATTCCTGAATACGTATTTTTATTAAAAAAAGCATCTTTATATACGACAAAATAAATTAAATTTAAGAACACAATTATAATCCCCATGATCAAAGTTATTTTAAAAATATTTTCATTAATTTTTTTCATTTTGGTTATCCTTTCTCTATCTCATTAACCTTCTGTCGAGACTTTCTTCTTTATTTTAACATTAAATCAGCTGGAAAAATATTTTTCATTAACCTTATTTATTATAGAACATCAAAAGACCCGACTCATTTCGCATTATCCAGCGATGAGTCGGGCCATAACGTGAGTTTATATATTTATTCAGAATAATAGACTAAATCATCGAGATTATTTATTTTAATTAAGGAGGAACTTTCTTGAATAATCAGTCCTTTTTCCTCTAGTTCTTTAAATTTTCGGCTGATTGACTCTGGGGTTGTACCTAAATAATAAGCAATATTTTTTCGTGAAGTAGGTAGCGTAACGGTTGGACTTTCACTATCTGAATTCACTAGATCCACTAGGTACATAGCCAAACGAACGCCAATACTCTCCGTGGTGACTTGCGTCGTTTGCTTATAGGAATCATTCAGTCGCTTCGACATTTGTTCAATAATTTTGAGCGAAATCTCTGGGTAGTCTTTTAAAATTTGAGTCAGGTCTTTTTGCTCGATTACACACACTTCACTATCCTCTAATATTTCAGCGTAATCTTCATGATAGGTATCTTTTTTGAAAATACTAGTTTCTCCAATAAAGTCACCTGTTTTTAAGATTTTGACGACTTGCTCGCGGCCATTTGCTAAGAGTCGATAAATTTTAATACTTCCTTTATGAACAACATAGAGCTTATCTGTTTGGTCTCCTGCTTGAAATAAAAAGTCACCTTTCTTAAAGGACTGATGTTTAATCTTTTTGGCGATGAGTTGCATGGATGAGTCATCCAAATGATTAAATATGGGAACCAGATACAAGCACGATTGGTGCTTTGTCATCTTTAATCGCCTCCTTGTCTCCTATTATCCCTATTTTACTTTATTCACTCTTAGCTGTCGATTTTAATACTTGATACCCCAAGGATTCAATCATATTTTCTATTTCTTCAAGTGAAGTTTTTTGGTCATCAAATCGCACCTTTACCTTACTTGCGTTAAACATGACTTTCACGTCCTCCGGATCAATCCCGTTCAATGTTTTGATACCTGCTTCTATTTTTTGTAAACAAGATGGACAAGCCAATGTCTCTAATTTTAATGTTGCTTTTTGCACAATTAAACACTCCTTTTATTTTTTATTTCTTAATGTGTCTGCTTGGTGTAATACTTGATATACGGTCGAAAAGGCTTCGCATGCATCATCGGGTATTTCATAATTCGATGTTACTTTTCGTAACGAATCAAACTCAGCGTCAAGATTATCGACTCCGCCGTTTAATTTTTGGTCAATTTGTTGGTAAATTTTTCTTACTTCAATCACTTCTGGGTGATGATTTCCATGGACCTTCGCGACAGCCTTCGTAAAAGTATCTAATTGGTCATGGTGATTCTTTAAAAACTCAATACTTTCTTGCATTTTGATTCCCCCTTACTGTTATCTTAGCTAGTTTGGTCGAAACCTTCCTTGATCACCGTCAAGTTATCATTTTATATCGGAGTAATCTCATCGCATTGAGAATCACCGCTAAAATACTTCCTTCATGAATCAACATTCCAATCGACATGCTCATCCAAGGTGTAAACAGCAACATTGACACTAAGATAACGACAACCCCTATAGAAATAACAATATTTTGCTTCATATTTCGATTCGTTGCCTGACTCAATCCTAAAGCGTGATTAAGATGGTCAAAATCAGATTGAACAAGCACGACATCAGATGTTTCGATCGCGATATCTGTCCCTGATCCCATCGCAATGCCAACTTGAGCATTAGCTAAGGAAGGACTGTCATTAATTCCATCCCCGATAAATGCAACGGTATGGTCTGATTGAACGAGTTGTTTAACTAGATTTGCCTTATCCTGAGGTAGCATATTTCCCATGGCTTGTGTCAGACCAAGTTCACTAGCGACTATGTCGACGGAACCTTGATTATCTCCTGATGCGACAATCAAGTCGTTAACACCTTGTTTTCTTAGTTTCTGTAATTGCTCTTTCACACCCACTCTAAGTTGATCTCGAATTCCCATTAAAATTTCGATTTCCCCATTCACAGCTGTTAGAACAATCGAATTCCCTCTACTTTCAAAATCTCGCACATCATTTCTAACTTCCTGTGAGATTATATAACCTTGTTCCTCCATCAATTTTAAATTTCCAACCGCAACTTGATTCCCCTCAATCGTAGCGAGTATACCTCCACCTTTTACCGCTTCACTCATATCAATCTTTAGAAGCGTATCATCATTATCTAGATATTCAATAATTGCTCGTGCTAATGGATGGTCAGATTCTTTTTCAATCGCCAATAAGTAACGGAGCGATTGTTCCTTCTGCTCTGAATAGAAGGTTACATCAGCTACTTTGGGTTTTCCTTCCGTTAAGGTTCCGGTTTTATCGAAAATCATAGTATCCACAGCTGCAAAATCTTGAATCGTTTCTGATCCCTTAAGGAGAATCCCATTTTTTGCGCCATTCCCAATTCCCGCAACATTCGATACCGGAACACCAATCACAAGCGCACCAGGACATCCTAGGACAAGAATCGTCACTGCGAGTTCGACATCTCGTGTTAGAAGCCCTACCATCAAACCAATCACTAAGACCGCAGGTGTATAGTATTTTGAGAACTGATCGATAAATTTCTCTGTCGAACTCTTAGCGTCCTGAGCTTCTTCAACCAATTCAAGAATTTTACCAAAAGTCGAATCTTCCGCCACTCGGTCTGCTCGAAGATAGACGGTTCCATTTTCTAACAGCGAGCCGGAATAAACTTCATCATCGATTGCTTTATTCACTGGGATCGACTCACCGGTAATTGAGGCTTCATTTAAATAACCTGCCCCCTCAATAATGGTTCCATCCACGGGGACTCTGCCGCCCGTTTTGACTTGAATGATATCATCAACCTCGACAAAATCGACGTCGATCTCTTCAAATGAACCATCCGCTTGTTTAACCCAAGCAGTATCGGGTGCCATCTCTGTCAAATCTTTAATAGAAGAACGCGTATAATCGAGCGTTTTCGCCTCTAACCAACTTCCAAATAAGAATAGAAAAGTAACAATCGCGGCTTCCTCAAAATTTTGGATAAAGAAAGCAGCCAATGCCGCAATCGAGACTAAAACGTCAATGGAAACAACCTTTACCTTCAGCGCAGAATAGGCCTGGAAGAAGATGGGTAAAATCCCAATAATCGAAGCAAATATTAAACTCAAATTAAAAAGATTCATTGAATGGATAGTAAATCTTGCTCCAAAGCCAAAGACGAGAAAGATGAGCTGGATGACCATTATCTGATTTTTATGCTTTAATATCCATTGAATAAATTTCTGCATCATAATTACTCTCCTCTGTTTGATTTCTTTAATCTAATCATACAGGGGAAAACTTTAACGCACCTTGATCGCTGTCAATCGATAGCCGTCACAATCTCGATAGAAGAAAATCACAAAAAAGGAACTAAGCGGTAAAATGCAACTTAATTCCTGAAAAATATTTTATCAACCCTATTTTGCAAAGAGGCTAGTTCGTTCTTCATTTAATAATTCAATAAATGTTTTCCCCATAATACAATCCTTCTCTTTCTATAAAATAGGAAATCAATTTGAATAGATCATACCAACTCTACTGTACTCACTCCGACTGAGAAGGCTTGACCATAAAGATATCCGTATCTCTCGGGAGGTAGATAACCTCAGCTTCGCCTTTTTTCAGTTGGTGTAAATCAGTCAGAGGAATGATTTGCTTAAACTTTTTACTTATCAAGTCTCCTCGGTCATTTAAAAAATGAACATCAAATCGTACTTGGGGCTGTTCATTAATATACGTTCCTGTCTGAGAATAGTTAATAATTTCACCTTGCGTTGTTTTACCATATAATAATAGTTCGCCAAAATCTTTATCAGAACGAACCGAGGTAAGTTGGTAGAATTTGCTAATAATATCTTGGCTGCCTAATGTTTTTAACAAGAAATTTATAATAAATATTCCGAAAACGGGTGCCCACAACCATGACGAAAATGGATTTAGAAAACGCCAACCGTATCCGTCGCTCTGAAAGTAATAGGAAGCAAGAAAAAAGCCAATCATATAAAGAATATTAAAAATCAGCCAAAGCCAGATCCAAGGTCGAGGCGATGTCGCATATTCTCCTTTTCCAACGGTAAATGGCGGTTCAAAACCTTTTTGATTTAATTTTATAGTAATTTCTTTTCCAGGCTCGAACCTTTTTTCATGTTCCTTAGTGTCAACAAGATGCAGATAGGTCTTGACTTGACTCCCCGCTAAATTCGTAAAGGTAAGCAATATTTTTTTGGAAGGATCACCTTCTATCAATCCGTCATGCTCCCAAGCTATGATTTCAGCTTGGACTGCCTTTCCGTTTTGTTGAACCTTTTTATGTTGCTTCGCCTGTTTCTTAGGCCCCGTGATAAACTTTGAAATCATATAAGTTTGTACCAACCAAAGAATTACACCAATAACTAAGAGCACTGTAGCAACAATAGGCGTTGTCCGAACAACTGGTACGGCAAGAAAAAATATAGGGAAAATATACATGAAAAACACGAATAAAAATATAAACGCCATATTATTTCCTCTCTTTCTCGATTAGATTACCCTTTGCATCAAATGTTAAATTATAGTCTTCTCTAACACCCTTCACTTCAGCTTTAAAAACTAAATCCTCCCCCTGCCAATGCGTACTAATCATGTTAATTCCGAGTTCATTATTCATTATATTGAACTCTCTGTAATCTCCTATTTCTTTCAAGATTTCAATACCGGCATCCATAATCTTGTTAAAATTCTCAAAATCAATTTCTGATAATAAAATTGCTCCTGCCATGGGATCAACATTCGCACTCAATTTTTCTGGTAAGACCGTCCATGAGCCAATTCCTGAATTATAATAATACAGATCTACGTATTCAGGGTGGTCAGGATTCACGATATAAATATAGATACTACTATCATAAAGTCTAAATCGAGCTTCATAAATATAGAAATCTCTCGTACCTACCAGTTCAAATAACTCTTCCATCACTTCATCACGTTTATCAGGATTTAATATGAAGTTATTTTCGTCAAATTTTTCAACGATCTCAATTACTTCTTCTTCGGATAAATACCGTTGAATTTCATTCTCCGTTAGATACCTCTTAAAATAGGAATCGAGTTCAGTAGAAAATTCAAAGCCTATTTTATCTTCTGCATCGCTAATGATGTCTAATATAAAAACGGGGTCATTACTTTCATCAAAAAAGAAATCCTTAACTTTGTCTAAAAAATTTTTGTCTTCTTTATCCTCTACATTTAGCTTTTGAGGCTGCGTAGCGAATGTTTCTTCTACTGCTTTTTCAATAGTCTGACAAGAAGTCATCATCGTCGTGAGTCCAATCATTATTCCGACCAATAATTTTCTTTTCATTTTTTCGCTCCTTGTTTTTTACATTTTACACAAGTCCAGACCATACACGATTATTTTGTTAAGAAATAAATTTCCTGCTTCTTCCCATCCAGTTTAATGTCCGTTTCAAAAATCAACTTATCAACCTATTTGGCTTCATTTTAACATCTCCAGGCATAATTAGAAATTTTTTTGAACCATGTATGTGTTGAATCAAAACACTTCCATATCAAGGTTGTCTATTATATGAAAAGAAAAAAAGAACTAAGCTGCAAAATGCAACTTAGCTCCTTATAAGTGTTCATTAACCTGATCTACAAAGAGTCCCGATTCTATGCTTTCACATTAATGGTCTTAGTTTCTAAGTATTCTTCTAGACCTTCAATGCCACCTTCTCTACCATAGCCACTCATCTTGTAGCCACCAAAAGGTGTACCCGTTTCGCCAGGTCCATCATTTACTGTAATCGTTCCTGTACGAATCAACTTCGCTACTTCAAGCGCTTCGTCTTGTTTGCCAAATACAGCACCGGCTAGGCCATACTCTGTATCATTCGCAACTTCAATCGCTTCTTCTTTGTCTTTCACATAGATGACGCAAAGTACCGGTCCAAATATCTCATCTCTCGCGATAATTGCATCATTCTTCACATCATTAAAGACAATTGGATTTACATAGTAACCTGTTTTTGGGAAGTCATAATCACCTTCGACTAAAACATCAGCGATTTCTCGACCCTTTTCAATATAATCTGTAACCTTATCATATTGTTTTTTAGAGGCTAAAGGTCCAGCGATGCTGGTGATGTCCATTGGGTCTCCGACTTTAAAGTCTGGGAATTGTTTCTTAACCTCCGCTTCAAATTCTTCGCGCACGGATTCTAAAACGATCGCACGAGACCAAGCTGAGCAAGTCTGTCCGGTATTGCGGATGACGATACCTAGCAGTTGTTTGACACCGAGTTCTAGATTTTCCTTATCTAAGAAGATAGCTGGCGACTTACCACCCAATTCGAGCGTCGTTCTCTTAACCGTTTCTTGGGCGAGTTTTGCAACTTCACTTCCACCTTTAGTCGATCCAGTAAAGGAAATCACATCAATATGTTTACTTGTGGCGATCGCATTACCTACTTCACCACCCGCTCCTGTGACGAGGTTTAATACTCCTTTTGGAAGTCCTGCTTTTTCAAAACCATCTACGACGTAATATGCAACAAGTGGTGTTTGCTGACTAGGCTTCAACACAATTGTATTACCCGCTAAAATCGCAAATACAACTTTTTGAATAATTTGTCCAAGTGGATAATTCCAAGGCGTTAAACATCCGACAACCCCTGCCGGTTCTTTAACAATCAGGGCGCCACCATCTCTTCTTGAGAACTCATAATCTTTTGCGATGTTGATATATTTTTCAACACGGTTTATTTGAAATTGTACGTGTGTCTTTTTAGAAAAATCAATTGGAGATCCTAATTCCTTGGTAATTAATTCAGCAATTTCATCAATATTCTCTTTTAGGTACGCTGCGAATTTTTCCATTATTTCAATTCGTTCATCAAGACGGGTTAAACTAAACGTTTTAAACGCTTCTTTCGCAGCTAGAGCAGCTTTGTCAACATCTTCTGCATTTCCTCGAGGAACTCTTCCGATAATTTCGTTTGTGGCTGGGTTTTCTACTTCGATAAATTCCCCAGAAGTAGAATCTACATACTCACCATTGATATATAATTTTTCGAATTTCATAATACCTCCATCTCGTTGCTTATCAACATTCAACTTCTTTAGACTGTTAATTGAAATATCGCTGCATACCTCCTTTTTGTTTTTCGTGATTTCTACTAATATATACTAACTAATATTTTACAAGGGTTTTCATTCAATGTCTAATAACTCGATTGAACACTGTTAAATTTATGAGCTGATTCCCAAAAGTTAGATTTATTGTCTAAAGTTTTAAGTTTATTCATTTTGAAGTTTCTTTTTATGTTCTATATGCAAAACACCCCATTCATGCATCGCATCTAAAACATGCTCAATAGACTTTCCGTACTCCGTAATGGAATATTCTACTTTCGGTGGAACTTGTGGATAAACTTCTCGGTGTACAATACCTTCTTTCTCTAGCTCGCGTAATTGTGTTGTTAACATCTTCTGTGTGATTCCAGGAATCGCACGTTTTAGTTCATTAAAACGCATTGTTTGATGTTCAAATAGTTGAAGTAATATGATTGGTTTCCATTTCCCAACAATAATATCTAACGCCTCATCAACTCGACAGTCCGTTATTATCTTTTTCATTTTTACCCTCCTACAGTTTCTTTTAAGATACTATACCACTTAAAAGTGCCTACTTATAAAATTTGTGATTATTTATTATAATGATATCAATAGAAAGGAAGATATCAAATGAAAAAAATCGGTATTCTAGTTGGTAGCTTGAGAAAAGATTCTTTTTCTAAACAAATTGCAGCGAATGTTGCAGATTTATTCCCAGAAGGATATGAAACAGAATTTATCGAAATCGGAACCCTCCCATTCTATAATCAAGATGATGATAATGAACCTGATACTCCAGCAGAATATATGGCATTTCGTAACAAAGTGAAGGAATTCGATGCTTTCTTATTTGTAACACCTGAATATAACCGTTCTGTACCTGCTGTATTAAGTAATGCACTTGATATAGGTTCGAGACCTTATGGAGAAAGTGTGTGGGATGGTAAAGCAGCTGCTATTATTAGTCAATCTCCTGGTAACATCGGTGGATTTGGGGCTAACCACCATTTACGACAAAAACTTGTATTCTTAAACATGCCCGTGCTTCAACAGCCTGAAGCTTATATTAGTAACGTTTCAACTTTATTGGATGAGAACGGCAAAGTAAGCAATGAAGAAACCGTTCAATTTTTACAAGCATTTGTCGATGCGTTTATTGATTTAATTGAGAGATTTCATAAGTAGGAAATTGTACCATTAAAAGTTTTATCATATTAAAAATGCAACCGAGGAGTAATTACTCCTCGGTTTTTTTGACTAGCATATTCATCCTTATTAATTGGATGTATCAACAGTTAAAATTAGTTTAATGTGTGATGGATCATACGTATAATAAGCACCATTTTCTTCATGGATGGTTGCTCCGATTTTCTTTAATTGTGCTATTTTCTCATTTCTCACTTCTTCACTTGGAAAAAGAATGGTATAAGCGTTAATGCCTGTTTCTGATTTTTCAGCATGTCGCGCAGATCGACTTGCCCATGTATTAAGTGCAATATGATGATGGTAATCATGATCTGAAATAAATAACGCTGAATCCCCATGACGATTGACCACGGAGAATCCAAGCCCATCAATATAGAACTTTTCATTTTCTTCGAGATCATTTACTTGTAAATGAATATGTCCCATGACGGTATTTTCTGGTAACCCTTGCCAGACGTCTGTTATTTTCTCTTGCAATAAATCTTCAATATCAACTGCGACAGTCGTCATTGCAACTTCACCATCTTGCCATTCCCACTCAGCTGGATCACGATCTGCGTAAATTTCGATTCCATTCCCATCAGGATCCGCTAAATATATTGCCTCACTCACTAAATGGTCGCCCGTAGCAAAGTGAATTCCGTCTTGAATAAAGTGTCTAACGACTTGTGCTAAATCTGCACGCGTTGGCAGTAATAAAGCAAAATGATATAGCCCGGTCGTTTGTCCTTTTTTCGATTGTATATCTTCTGGTTCAATAATTGTTAGTAAAGTGTCTTTCCCATTCGTTGTAAATGATGCTTGAGATGCTGACTTATCTTTAACAGTTAACCCAATGACTTCTTCATAAAAACGAATCGATTCACTTAAATTACTTACTTTCAACTGGACTTCCCCAACATAGGTTGCGGGTTTCTGATGAAATATCACTTTTATCCCTCTCTTTCCTATCGTATGTTCGTTATTCTTTCT
The DNA here is from genome assembly GCF_002847645.1 of Falseniella ignava. NCBI lineage: Bacteria > Bacillati > Bacillota > Bacilli > Lactobacillales > Aerococcaceae > Falseniella > Falseniella ignava. The sequence goes on along the minus strand of NZ_PKHE01000014.1, from coordinate 31,374 downwards.
AATTAACTGTATGGTTATATTGAATTAACTTCAAATAATTTACTTGAGAATAGCGTATTGAAATAGCCCCCAAAAGTTAGAAGTTTCATCTAACTTTTGGAGACCATTTTGTTTAAACGACTTTCTTCTTGTTCTATTTATAATACTTATATTAGATGACCTACAAACATTGCTATCGGGAATAACAAAATTAGAAGTAGATTCAATAGCATAGATACCCTGTCCTTTTCTTTAATTCCAAATATTAATCCGACTAGCCCAATGATCGGACAAACAAACATCGATGTGAGTCCCGTTGGTCTTAGATGTGTGTAGCTTTCAAGTATATCTACTGGAAGTAGGTAAGAAATCACAAAAATTACGAATCCAATTAGAAATATCTTCTTACTAAAATTCTTTTGCATAAAATCTCCTCTACTATGCTAATGTTTTTATTTTATCACTAAGCCCTCTCTCTATAGTGCATCTAATGATTTCCTTGCTATAAGCTTCGCTGCGTTACACATACTGTGTTTGTATAACTCACTATTCTTGGAACATCTTTACATGGATAAGATATTTGATAAGAATAAAATATGAATCGATATTATCACTTAAAATATGCAATACGATTGATAAACAAAACCTGTCATGATAACCTATCCTCTGTTAATAATGTTATCTTCTATTGACCTTAAAATTCTTTTCAATTTATAAGACCGTTCTGGTGAAGAAAGCTTCAAAATATAACGAGTTGATCTTCCTTTACCCATAATATCAACCATGTCTTTCTCCAAAAGCTGATTGATCGTTATTCTAAATGTATAATTATCCATCGAAAGTTGATCTTTTGCCTCACTTCTAGCGATTGATTGATTTTCGATTAGAAAATAAAGTATCTTTTTCTGATCTTCTGGATACCCTCCAAATGTTTTTTCTAAGTCAACCTTCCATATTCTCAATTTTGTTTGATATTGATCTCTAATAATCTCTGGTAGTTTTAAATTGTACTTGGAAGCGACATCAAATATTCTGGGGCCTCCACTACCTGCTTTCTCAGAAATACCTATCCTACGCAAAATTGTAGACATGGTGTGGTTTCTAATGTCTGAATGACCTCCATGAATAAATTCTTCCACAGTAATTCTCATTTTTCCTGGATTAGAAAATTCATAGTAATCTGGATAAGCTGTTATCACGATAGGACTGTTCGAATCATAATAGGCATGCATAAGCGAATTAACTAATGCTTCTCTGACAGCTGTGTATAAATCTGTTCTAAATGGAAGCCTTGACTGAGTATCTTTGTCTAGCATAAATTCATCTTTAATCGTTGCTTTTAGTTTATCCATTGCCATTCTATAGAAGCTATACACATTCAGTTGGGGGAATGCTGCATCCCCTGATGAAACCCGATCTTTCCAATCTACATCAAGTGACGATTCTTTTTCAAAGTAGTCCAACTGAAAACCTGGAAAACGATCTGTAATCGATGTATATTTCCCAAAGAATAGTAATCCTCCAACAGTCAAATAATATTGACCGTCGCCTTGTCGATCTTTTCGAAGAGCACCCACTTCTATTAACATATCTTTATAATCTATATTTTTGTAACGAGTATTATTCGTTTGTTCGTATAATTCTTTTCGATAAAATTCTAAATCATCATCACATAAATCAGATAAATCATAGTTCAATAACAACTCGTTGTCGGTCTCAGACTGAGATCCTACCACTAATTCTTTATATTTATCAGGGGTTAGTCTTCTGTCCCCTTCACCTAATCGTTCAAAAGTGAGTTGAGGATTACCTTTTAAATAGACTGGTTTCAGCTGATAAGGAGCTTCTGGTATTTTTATCATCATTATTTGAACGCCGTTGTCTACATCTATAATATGCACATCATTATCACTAATCAGATTAGCACTTACTTTTTGTGGGTTGTTCACCATATTGAATAAATCATCTCTCATTCTTTCTGGCTGTTCTACTCCCACAACTTGCTTTGAGTTTTCATCCACACCAAAAATAACAATCCCACCATCTGTGTTTGCGAATGCAGAGTATGTCTCCCAAAAAGAATCAGGAATTTTATTTTTAGCTTTCTTCAGTTCTACATATCTTCCTTCAATAAATTCTAGCACTTCGGACTCTTTCACTAAAATACCTCCATTCTTTATCTCTATTCACTCTTGATTATTTTCGTTTAGAGCCTTATCCACATCAAATTTCTTGACTTTATTTCATATGATTTTCGCACGATTCACTCACGATTATTTTCGTTTCAGACAGCATCAAATCAGTATTCTTGATTTATCCTTTACGATTTTCGCACGATTCACTCACGATTATTTTCGTTTCATGTAGTAGCACATCAACATTCTTGATTTATTCCACACATTTTTCGCACGATTCACTCACGATTAATTCTTTATCATTGTACCAAAAAGAGAAACACAGAACTATGATATCATCACAATATGATTGGGATTTCTCTTGACTAACTCTTCTAAAAAATTCCCCTGTTATTTCCTCCAATAGAAAAAACTTCCCCTCAGGAGCCTCCCTCAACATTTAAATCCTATACATAGCCTATGTTCCCTATCATCAATTATTTTCAATCAATACGACGTTACTGTTACCGTTAAGTGGTCCATCAAGATTGAGATTAGTAAAGCAGGACTTTTTCCCTTCTTTGTTAGTAGTGCTGTCAACGAACAATCCAAGGATAGAGAGTGTATTAAACATATTCAAGTGACAATTGTTATATTTTTGAAATTGATGACTTCTCCAAGTCATCAATTATATGAGGCGAGATTTAAAGAGTTATTGCTATCTAATTTAGCTGGAACTTTTCTGTTTCCAAAACCTGACCTCACTTGGTACTACTGTTATTAGCTGGATTTCATTCCATCCTCAAGCACAGCCGCTTTGTTGCCCTTATTAGGCCCTGAAACGATGCTTTCCACAGCTCCCTGAATCTTTCTAGATGCTCTAAAACTTCACCTGGCTATGCTCCATTTTAAAAGAATTGCGCTCCATAGTCTTCACTTCCCATTACAATCATCATATTTGGCATTAATTTATAAAGGTCTTCAACCTCAATTATTCAGTTACGAATTATCTGAACATAAGCATTTCCTCAATATAAAAGTAGAGTCATTAATTTTTCTCTAAAGACAAATGAAGTTATTTCAGTATTTAGTTCATCATTTAAAAATAAAATATATAGCTTATTCTTTTACTTTTTACTCTGAAGTATAATTTCCTCTTCCTGTCTTTGGGCTTGTTCCTCGATTAAAATTTTAAATTTAAAATGTTTATATTACCACCTTCTAGAAATACGCATAAGAAAAGCACCTACTTTTGTAGATGCTAATAATCTTAACCTTTTCTCGCCACTATGGCGCAATTGGCGTATGTAAATCAATGATGGCGAGATTAAAATAATATCAATCTTTGATCATCATAAGAATACTCACTTATATTGAAAGAGTCTTTTTTTAAAGAGCATGGAGCTAGCTAAGTTTTATTGAAATATAAAGATTCCAAATCTACTCCATTCTCTTTATTTGTCTATCTTATATTTCTTTACACAATAGTGTCTGATGAAGGGAGATCTTCAGTTTAAGGATATTTTTCTAATTAGAACAACATCAAGACTAGCAGAAGGTTATATCTCATATTCCTATGTAAATAGTCCACTTACACATTCTCTCGTCATGTAATACGCCTCGCAAAACTTATCCCACTGAACAATGTAATCCTCATGTTCAAGTAAGATCAAATCTTTTACGGTGTGAATATTTCTTTGTCTTGCTTCATCCAAGAAATAGTCAAAGACATCGAAAGCTTCACTAAGATAAGCGTATACACGCTTGAACCCAAGGCTGTCTGCCAGATAGAGACGTGTGTGCCCATCTAGCGACGCGTATGTGCCTTCATGCTTAACAACTGGGATGATCACGCCTTCCTCGCAATTGACAAAACTCTTAACCGCTTCTAATTTATCTCGATCAACAAAAAAACTGTATTGGTTGGATGTTATCTAGATCAAGCTCAAAAAGCGCCAGCTCTTTGAATGTCTTCACAAGTTTACCGCTTTGATCATAAAAATTGGTGATGTGCTGTGCATTAAAGCGAAAGGCTTCAATGACCTCATCAAAATAGATTTTATCAACTTTTATAAGTGCCTCGTTCTGTGAGGTGATGATAATTTCTACAGGTGCATCGCCATCTGCGATATAGCATCCGTGCTGATTGAGCGCTTCTTGACTGAAGCGATGATCATCGTAGGAATTGATTCTAATTATGCTCATTGGTTCTCCTTAAAATTCGCATGTAGTCCCGATTCGATATTTTCACTCACCCAAATACTTTACATAGATTCGCTTTTTAACTACCTAACATCATCTCTTGTTGGGTTCCACCCCTCAATCATATTAGATGAATTAGAATAAAGGGCAGCGCGATATTTCTTATCAGAATTGAATATTACACCCATAATATTTTTCTGACTTTCATCAACAGAAATTAACTTGGAAGCAATCTCCATAATATCTCCTCCCCTTTCTCAATTTAATAGTGCAATGAATTGCTATTCTATTCAGCTCTGCAAACTGATTTTATTCTATAGAAAATTTTTTGCTTACGATGAATTGCAATAATTATTGAAATTCATCGTTTTAAAGAGTAAAAATGTATATACTTTACTTCAATAGGTCTAGGTGGATCTCATCTATTTGATTCTGAGTTTTTTAAATTATCATTTAAACCTCTGAGCAATTTACGAGCAGTCGCATCACTCATTTCAATAATTTCTGATGCTAATTTCAATGTAATCTGTCCATCTTAAAAAAAGAAAAATCAGCTCATAGTTCCACTTCTTCTACCCTTAATATTTTCTTCCCTAAGATTTGTCAAACAGTGTCTGTTAAATTACATCTCATTGATCCTATGTGATAAAATTGTAACTACACCCACAACCTTATCAAAGGTCAAATCTCCAATATACTTATTTTCATTAAGGTATACTTCCCACAAAGATCTTAGATATAAGTCTTCCTTAATATCCTCGATTACTTCCTCATAGTCTCTCATTATCTCCTGACTTTCTCTTTTATTTGAGGTTCTTTCTATTGCTTCTTTTAAAATTTCATAATCTAACTCATCTTTTTTTAGTTTATAGAGAGTATATAGGTCGTAAAAGTATCTCATTCGTGTTGTTGTTATATCTCTTCTGATTATGGTTTCATATTTTTCTGCTAGAATTGTTTCTAATGGATATGCCATTATTTTTATATCTTCTTTGCTAAAAATACATTGATAGGTATATTCTATTTCTTTGGGTGTTATTGCGTCTCCTGTTGTTAGATCTAGTTTCATTGGATTTTTAGTTTTCCCAACATTTGCTATTAGGGATATTCTAAAGTTTTCGTACTCGTCCTCTTCTCTTATATAACTGATGTCTTTTATTTCAAATTTTATTCCGTCATCGACATCTATATTTATCATTTCTTCTACAATTTCTTTTATTCTTTTTTCTTTTAGAGCTATGCCTTTAATGGTTGTGTCCATGTCCATAGTTGTTCTATTTCCAATACCGATCAAGGATGATATTAAGAATCCTCCCTTTATTACAAAATTACTTTTGTATTGTGATTTAGATAGTCTTTCTAAAAATCTTTCGTAAAAAAATATATTTGTAGAACTTCTTGCGACTTCAGATTTTTCTTCTCTGCTAGACTTCTTATCTTGCCCTTTATACTTTCGATATTAGTCACGATAATACCTCCATATATTTCCTAATTTCCTCCTCTATTTTTAATAATCTACTGTATTTTATGAGTCGTCTTAGATTTTTATGCGGTAATTTAAAGTATCTTTTTAAGGCATCTGTGAAAATCTGTTTATCTATTTTTTCTCTGTCAATTATAATATCGCAAATTGTTCTTTCAATATCGTAAATTGGTATAAAATTGCCTTGTGGTGATTTTATTTCTGTCTTCCCAAGTCCGTATAAATCTTTTTTTGCATAGTGAACTTGTAGATCCTCATATCTTTTTTTGATATGGCTTGCATTGTAACCTTGGGGTACAGATATATGAAATACATTTGGGGTCCTATCAGATAGGTCGTGAAGATATAAGGCTGTTTGATGGGAAAATATAATTCGATTACTATTAGATGATATTAAAACAAAATCGTCTATTACTTTTCCTTTTAATTGATATAGTCCTGGTCTTAATCTCTCTAATTGTCCGATCTTTGTTAATTCTGATAGATTATGCCTGGTATATCCAAGTTCTTCTGCTTCTTTGTTAGTGATTACTAAATTTTCTTGTATATATTCTTTAAGTGTATCCATAGTTCACCCCTCTCATATTCGCTTTTATTATATGATACAAAAGCGAATGTGTAAAGTTAGCTTGTGATTGTTTTATATTTTGAGAAGGATGTAACGAATCCTTACTGCCTTTAATAAAAAAGAGCAGCCTTGTAAGCTACTCTTGTAGAAAGTATAAAATGAGTTTATCTTATTTTTGTGTTCCCTCATACTAATCTCAAAACTACTTCTACGTCCATGTAGTTTTTTTTGAGTTTTTTAAACGTATCCTTCTTCATCTTTATCAAAGACAAACTGCTTAAAATACAGGATTTCTAAATTTACAGCTTTTGTATCAACGCTACCGTCTCGACAGTTCGCTGTTTCCGCTTCCCTCCGTCACTTCGTTCGTCACTCTTCGACAGCTATCGCACAGGTCTCCGTAATGACTTACTTCGTCGCAGACCGACTACGCGTCTAAGCTTAGTCATTGCTTTTTAATTTTGATATTTTTCTCTGAATCTCTCTTATATCTTCTAACTGCGTCTCTGGATTCATAACCATTTCATCTAATTGAAATTGTAATAATAATAGTTCTTGTTCAACTTTATCTTTATTTTTAAATTGATAGGCAGTAGACAATAACTGTCCACTTTCAATAAAATAATGCTGGTCCGTCGTTGTTTCAACGAAGGTCTGATCATGAGAAACTAAAACAACAGCTCCAGGATAATTCTTAATAAAGCCTTCTACAGACTTTAAAGTATCAATATCTAAGTAGTTAGTGGGTTCATCTAATAATAATAAATTATGGTCTCCTAATAAAACTTTAGCAAATGACAAACGTACTCGCTCTCCACCTGATAAAACATTTGCTTTTTGATAAATTACTTTATGGTCAAAACCTAAAGAAGCTAAAACATTTTTTATAACAAAATCAGACTGTAAGCTTCCTTTTCTTACATTGTGATAAATCGAGTCATTCAAATCAAGTACATTGAAATTTTGGGAAAAATAACCGATATTTAATTGTTGGGAGTAGTAGCCTTTTAATGATTGTCTTAATATGGCTCTCAAAAAAGAGGTCTTCCCTGATTGATTAGGTCCAGTTATAGACAACTTATCCCCAAAAGTGATTTTAAAGGGAGGATAAGAAAATAACTCAATCTTCTCAATAAATAACTTACCTTCATTTAAGTTAATTAAGGTAGAAGCATCGTTATCCAAGTTTCCTACTTCTTTGAATATAAAAGAACGCTCTCTAATCAAAGCTTCTACAGGATTCAACTTCTCAATCCTCTTTTCTAGAGCTTTAGCTGATTTAGCCATTGCTTTTTCTTGAGCATCATATTTCCCTGCAAAAGAATTTACTTTGTAGTCCGATCTGCTTACATTCTTCTTTCGCTTTTTGAAAGTTGAGGCTTTTTGTAAACGTCTATGAGCTTCGTTTTCTAATTGCTTAACTTTATTTTGATACTCACTATAAGCTTCTTGATGTTGTCGGGTCTTTAACTCTTTCACGGCATGAAAATCATCATAGTTTCCAGAATAAGTTTGCACTTTTCCTCGATCTATTTCCCAAATGTTATTAACTAATTTATTCAGAAAGTGTCGATCATGGCTTACAAGGATTAAGGTTGCTGCTGACTCGCTTAACAATTCAATCAATAAATTCAAATTTTCTACATCTAGATTGGAAGTAGGCTCATCCAAAATCAAAATATCTGGATGTGATTGAATCGCTTTTTGAATCAAGGCCATAGATTGTTCTCCACCAGACATGGTGGAAGTTTCTTTTAACTGGGGAACGTATGCCTCTCTGCCGTGAATGTCTATCTCTCCATGAAAATCATTGTCTTCAGCCGCTATCATTTTTAAAAGGGTTGATTTTCCTGAACCATTTCTGCCTACAATCCCGATGCGATCTGTTTTCTTAATTATCAATGAGTCTATTTCAAATAAAACACGATCTGCAATTTCTTTTTTTATATTATTTAATTTAATTGCTTGCATTAAATTAGCCTCCTTTTCATCTTAAACAAAAAGCTAGACTAAAAATAAGCACACAAAAAGACATGGCTAGCTATCAACTAACGGTCTGACTGCATACTTCTCCCTTGATTTAGGAAGAGAAATTTAGTCTAGAGAATTAGTTAATCGATAACTCCATGTCTTTATACCTCTCGTTTCTATTTATTAACTATATTTTAACATAGATGTTCTATTTCATCATCTATTTGCTAGTAATCATCTAATTATTATGCTCCCATCCTATTACAATTAAAAACCACAACTTATTTAAAGTCATCAGAGGGAATTGGCCCAATGAAGCTGCAGCAACCTACGATAGGTAAGGTGCTAAATCCAACTCGAAAGAGAAAGATGAGTCTAAACTAGTTTTTCTAGCACAACGCATCCGTTGTGCTGTTTTAATTGAATAAATAACTAGTAGTAGTTGATATGTTACCAAAAAAGAAAGTTACTTTTGAAGAGTTTGTTGAGGGAATTAGGCGATTCTACTTTTTTACTCTTTAGTCATTATGACCTCATTCCACGCTTCCTGCTTACCAGTTTCTGTGTAGCCTTCTGTTTCTAATAAATACTTCATGGCTTCATTTCCTACCACATAATCAGATACGATCTTTTCATATTCTTCTTGAGTATGTACGTACTTTTCAACAGCTATTAGTGCTTTTCTTCCAAATCCTTTTGATTAAAATTGTTCACCAATAACAATCCACCAAAATAGATTGTTTTATATGAAGCTGATAGTTGCAGTTAGAAGGAAAACAACTTTATGGTTTCGAAACATCAGTAGCACCATACTTAATCATAAAAACAGGTGAGCTAAATTCATAAGCCGAAAGTTTATGTGAAGTTTGAAAGATTATTGACTGCACCTGCACCTAATTCGACGATTCCGGCAGGCGTACGATATAGAAAAAAATCTCAAAACGTTATTAATGCAGTGACTAAACCATACTAAAGGACGTTTTGAGATGTATCAGCATTATAATTCTTTTATAGAATATACGAGTGTATCTTCTGCCAATAAATAGTTTCGCTCTACTTGTGCCAAAATGGTTTTTAAGCCCACTTCGTAACCTTCTGCTTTGTCTAAAATCGACATATGCTTGGTCATTTTCACATTTGGACTTGCTGTATGCTTGATTTCAATTGGATATAAAACTCCAGCGTCTTCAATAATTAAATCGATTTCTTTTTTATCTTTGTCGCGATAAAAATAAATAGGATAATGACTGCTCCCTTGATTACTATAAGATTTGATGATTTCGGATACACAATAGTTTTCTAATATCGCTCCAGCAAAAGCGCCATTCTGGAGCGTCTTGGCTGTGGTCCATCTTCCTAAATATGCAACTAATCCAGTATCAAAAAAATACAAAACAGGTGCTTTTGTAACGCGCTTTAATTGATTGTTGGAAAAGGTTGGAATAATATATATCATTCCACTTGCTTCCAAGATACCAATCCAAGCTTTTACCGTCTTTTGATCCACTCCTACTTCTTGTGCTATATTTGCATAATTCACTTCTTGACTGGTTCTTGCAGCTAAAATTGAAATAAATCGATTAAAAAGATTTAAATCTTGAATAGCTGTCAATTGTCTAACATCTCTTTGAATGAAGGTAGTCAAGTAACTCGAGTAATACATTTCCCAATCCATCTCTGGTCTGCGATAAAGTTCTGGTAAAGAACCACGATGAATAATTTCCCATAGTTGTGAGTAATTTAACTCAGAATGCGAATCGTGTATTAACGTCGTAGAGGGAACGAATGCATTAGTTTGACTATGTCCTATAATTTCCTGGGTTGATAGTGGCTTTAATTCCATTATTCCGACTCTACCAGCTAGACTTTCACTGACATTTTGCATTAATGCAAATGTCTGTGACCCTGTTAAGATAAATTGTCCGACCTCATCCGTTGAATCGACAATTCGTTTTAATTCTGAAAAGATTTCAGGACACAACTGTACTTCATCAATAATCAATTTTCCTGGATGATTGATGAAAAACAATTTGGGATCACTTGTTGCTAAATGTAACTCATTTATATCATCAAAAGTTACATATTCATATTCTGCTCCATACAACTCTTTTAATAATGTCGACTTCCCTACTTGACGCGGTCCTGTCACTAATGCGATTTTAAATGTTGACACGATTTTTTCTATTACTTTTTCGGCTGTTCGTTTAATGTATACCATACTCTCACCTCATGTTATATATTTTTTACGTCCAATCTGGAATTCAATTCCATTTTAGTCGAAAAAACAGTTATTTTCAAGCAAAAACCGGCCAATCTGGAATATAATTCCATTTTGGTCGGATTTTTTCATTTTTTGAGCTTTTTTGTTCACTTTATCCTTTCTAACTACAAAGCCGAATCATAGAACTCTACAAACTTTTTCACAATAGACTCTTCCAATGAATGACTCCATTTCTCGAGGTTAAGATGTTCTAGGATATAGCTTGTTTTCGCTTCATCACGTAATGCTTCGCCTGTTTCATCATCATTAAACGAGTATGAATTGACGTAAGTGTTCATGCCGTCTAAAAACTCATTGATATAAGTCTCATCTCTGAATAGGTGATTATGACCTCGATCTTCATAAAGCTCAAATTGAAAACGATTATCTTTACTATACTGCTCATAAAACAGATTATATCCATAAGCCATCGGTACCACTTCATTATCTTGACTTTGCACAATCATAATCTTGGCATTCATATTGCTAAAACCTTCTAAAGCCGTCTTAGTGGCATAATCTCCAAATTTAATGCGTTCATATAGATTAACAAATGGCATCATCACTTCAATACCGTCGCCAGCTTCTTGCCGGCCAACCACTTCAAAATTATCCGAAGATTGATTAAATGCCGCTACCGTAATGACCGCTTGAACATCGGGTTGAAAATTTAAGACATTGCCCGCACTATAACCACCCCAACTGTGGCCAAATAGCATGAGTGGCAAGTCCTTCAACTGGTCTTGAGTTTTAACAAAACGAATCGCATAATCCAAGTCAATAGTTCCTTGTGGGAAACCACCTATACCTTCCCCTTCACTCTGATCAGTTCCAGTCGCATCACAAGTAAATACATAATAACCATTCGTCGCAAAATAATCGGCTAAATCCATGTAAGAATTATGTCCGCCGTCACCAAAGCCATGGGCTAAGACAATGACCCCTTTTTGATTCGTACCTTTTTGATATAAATACCCCATGAGTTTTTGTTCTTCATTAGAATCAAAAGGGATTTCCGTTCGTTGTAATCCGTCAAAATCCTCTACTGCTAACATTAAGGGCGCAAAACCTTCTTGTCGTCCTGGAATATTCTCCCGATAGATAAAGACTGAAAAAAATGCTAATGCCATTACTAATACCATCATCACTATAGCGAGTCCAATAAGTACCTTTTTCCAGATTGAGCCCTTTTTCAATGTTTTCGTTTTATCATGCATGTTCAAGACCTCTTCTCTTTTGACAAGCAACATCTTTCACGAAACAAACAACATATCTAGCGTCAAACATCATTTATAGAATTGTCAAACATATGTTACACATACTGAAACTTCTGATGCCCTAGACCTAGACCTAACGACTAACGATTCTTTCAGCGTGCTTGAACCGCCAAGTTAACGCCCATGCTGGGCGCACCTAGACAAAAAATCACCTGTAGAAACACGTTCTCCAGGTGATTATCTATATCTAAATGTCTAAGCTAATTGCAGGACCTGCTGGAATAATACCGTTCGGGTTGATTGTTGGGTGGCTTCCGTAGTAATGGTGTTGGATGTGATAGAAATCAACTGTGTCAGAAATACCTGGCATATTGTAGATTTCACGTGTATAACGCCATACATTTTCAAAATCAGTTAAATGTTTAATATTGCACTTGAAGTGACCATAGTAAACATGCTCGAAACGTATTAAAGTCGGGAATAAGCGAATATCAGAAGTAGTAAATTTGTCGCCTAGTAAGAACTTGTTATCAGCTAAAATGCTGTCTAATTTCTTTAGGGCATCGAATACATGACCAACTTCTTCTTCATAAACTGCTTGATCTGTCGCAAAACCAGCTTTATAAACACCGTTGTTGATGTTGGGATATACAAAGTCATCCATTTCTTTAATTTGGTCACGCAATTCTTCTGGATAGTAGTTGCCTTCTTTAGCACCAATTTCATCAAAGGCTGAGTTTAACATCAACATAATTTCAGATGATTCGTTGTTGACGATGGTATCTTTTTTCTTGTCATATAAAACAGGAACAGTTACTCGACCAGTGTACTCAGAGTCAACACAGGTATAGACTTGGTGTAAAAAATCAGCGTTCAAGATTGGATCAGGAATTACACCTTGGTCTGGTGCAAATGTCCAACCGTTTTCTAACATGATTGGGTTTACGATAGAGATTGAAATTATATCTTCTAAACCTTTTAATTTACGCATCATTAAAGTGCGACTAGCCCATGGACAAGCCAGTGAGACGTATAGATGGTAGCGTCCAGCTTCCGCTTTAAAGCCACCTTCACCAGTCGGACCTGGTGAACCATCTATTGTAATCCAATTTCTGAATTGTGAATCTTTACGTACAAAACGACCACCCGTTGATTTTGTATCATACCATTGGTCTTTCCAAACACCGTCTACTAATAATCCCATAATACATCTCCTTTTAGAAATAATACTCAGCTTCAAACTATATATTCCTATTGTAATATAATCACAGACACATCTCACGTATTAGGGTTTGGTTAGGCTAAAGACCGCATAACTCAAACACGAACTGTTGAATTAAATAACAATGTGGCTTTATAAATAATATAGAATCTGTACACAACTGATTGATTTTTCTATTTAGACTTATTACTTCATGATTAATCGAATCAATTCGATAATTTTTTCTACATACTTATTCTCTTCCATCATCTTTGTCCTAAGAGCAACACTGGGCCATAAAAAGAGATCAATAATTTTTCGATAATCATGCCATACACTCAATTCAATTGCATCCAAGGTATAACATTCAAACATTTTGTCTAAGATTGATTTACGGTAATTCGTCATTAATTCAAAAATCTCTTTACTTGAAAACTCCTCAAAGTGTTCCATCTTCAAATCGAAACGTGTTTCATTCAATATATTATTGATATTGACTTCAGTTCCTGCCATGTTAAAGTCAATTAATCCTACAAAACGACCTCGATCAACTAGAATATTAGATGCATTTAAATCTCCTTGTATCGAACATTTTCTGAGCTTAGAAAATACCGAATGAATTCGATCTCTACACAATCGATTTATCGAATCCAATTGTTTAACCAGTTCAAATTCATTAATGGTTCTAAGGGCACTAACAAGTAATTGAAAATTCTCTTCTTTCTCATCAATCCCTTCATTGAGTACAGGCAATTCGATAATAGACCACATACTATAACGACTCATTAAGTCTTTTTGATTATATTTCTGCATATAATCCGCTGTTGCGATTAATGCCTCGAGTTTTATCTTATCTGTAAATTCTCCATCTTTACAAACTGGATAAGGAGCATACTCTTCAACATAGGCAATCAAATTTTTCCCACTGTATTTAAATTCATATAAATATGTGCCATTAATTGATTTTCTATTTTTGGGAGCATAGATCCCACTGCTCCTATAATTTAGAATCACTTGATTTAATTCATTAAAGCTTGCTTCATTTATATTATTTTTTGAATTGATCTTAACAACCCAATCATTATCGATAAATATATTTAATCGAATATCATCAAGGGAGTGACTAGAATCTATAAATTGAAGCGTTGAATTATTATTGATATTGAAGTGATCACATATTCTGTTCAGAAGCTCGTGGTCTTCTTTAAGTTCATTAATTAAACGTTCCATTCTTTCACCTACCGATAAGATTAATCTAAAAATTTCCCTATTTATTGACCCGTTTCTCTAGACTCGTTCTTAACTTTGGGTATTAAATCCCAATTTCAATCGCTATTCACACTCATTATACTAAAAATCAGCTTCCTGAATATGACTCACACATTCAAAAAGCTGATATAACAACATTCTACTCTTTTATCTTTTGCATCAATACTATACACTCAACATGTGTCGTGGATAAGGCAAGTATATAAAATGATATGTGGAACATAGTGATTTGCTGTAAATGATTCGCTAACTACTTTAGTTTTTTATACAAAGTATAAATCGGATATTTTATTATTTTTTCTTTTATATCTCCGGAAATTAGGTCAAAATATTTGTCCGCTAAAGTAGTATTTCTTAGTAAAACTGATGAGGCAAACTTTTCATTATTTCTTGATATATAGCTTTCGATTACTTCAATAAGTATTTTATTTTCATTTGCACTTAATGAACCTAGACGATATTTTACTTGCAGAATATTTAATTGATCAACATATGAACTATCTTCTTGTTTTCTTGTTGAACATAACCAATTAGCAAAATTTAAACATGCTGATAAGCTTAATGATGCTTTATCCTCATTATCTAAATAATCACAATAATTTATCATTTTTAATAATAAAAGTTCAATACCATCAAATGGTTGCTGTATATATACTCTCTTATGAATTTCAAAAATATTTTCCACTTTAAAATTTTCTATATTCTAATTAAAAAAATCAGCTTTAATGACCTTTACATATAGCCATTAAAACTGATTCTGTTAAATTTCAGGTAATAATTTATTCATAAGCATTGAAATAATGGCACTAATCGCAATCGGCGAATCCAATAAATATTGAATCATTGTAGGTGCTGATTGTTTAACTTCGACTGGTAAAAAAATCAATCCCATTGCCACAATAATTGGTAAACCGACAATATAGGTTTGTCTTTCGTCAAAAGGTTCTTCCTTAATCACTTTAAATCCAGCTAATAAAATAATCATTGTCACGACCGAAAAAATACCGCCAATAACAGAAGAAGGAATCGAATTAATTAAGGCAGAGAATTTTCCCAAAAATGATAAAATAATAAACCAAATTGATGCGCCAACGAATACCCGTTTACTTGCTACCCCTGTTACTGAGATAATCCCCGCATTCGTTGAGTAACCTGTCACAGGTGTCGCACCGACTAAGGCCGCAATCATACAGCCAATCCCTTCACCTATAATCCCCATATTTAATTGATGATCAGTGATTGTTTCATCGATAACACTACTTACCGCATACCAAGTTCCTGTTGTTTCGGCGGTTAATACTAAATAAATGATTAACATCGTAAGAATAGAAGATAAATCAAAACCTAATGGGTAATCCACAAATGCAACCATCGGTCTCGTAAACCAACCGGCACTCGTAACACTATCAAAATTATACCCTCCCATTAAAGCGGCTACTACTGTTCCAATCGCAATCGCTAAAATTACCGATCCAATACGTAGTAAGTTACCGGTTTTAGGAGCATAATAACCTATCATTGAAAAAACAATCAATAAACTACCAGAAATAACAGCTAATAAAATATTTTGATGCATACTTAAAACGTCACTTTGTACATAAATATTAGAGTTGAAAGCAGCTGGTAACAAAGATAAACCAACAATCATAATAATTGTTCCTGAAACAATACGCGGAATATATTCAGCAATCACTTTTTTTATGATTCCGGTAACACCCAAAATTGCCAAGATTAAGCCTCCCACTAGACTGGCACCAAAAACATTGTTGAAGTTACCATTCCCAAAATAAAGACCAATGATTGCCCCAACTGGCACAAAAGAAGGCCCCTGACACACTGGTAATTTTAAGAAAAACAATACTTGGATTAAAGAAGCAATCCCAGCACCTAAAAAACATGATTGAATTAAAGCTGTTGCTTGATCAGCGGATGCACTTACCGCTGTTGCTATAATAAATGGTACAACATAGACATCCATTGCTAAAACATGTTGTAAACCTAAAAATAATGATTGTTTAATTGAAATCGGTTCATTTGGCCCAATTGTTAATTTTTGTGCTGTTTCCATTAATAGTCATTCTCCTATCCTCTACTATGTACAAGTTTGCTTTGGACATAGACTTCTTTAATATTTTCAGAATTGGCTAAATATAAAATGCGGTGTAATAATTGTTCTGGCTCATTAAAAACACCGAAATCTGGTAATGGGTGCGTTATGGCTTGTAAATCGATAACTTGGAAGTCACAGGCCATACCGGGTTCAAAGGCTCCAATAGGTAAGTCTAACGCTCGTCCACCCGCTTTAGTCGCTAAATAAAAAGCTTCAGTCATCGTAATACGGCTATCTTTTTTGCCTCTTGTTTCAATCGGCAATTGTACATCCACTCCATCTTCTAACATTCTAGAAGACATGACCGCTTGTTTTAAATTGTCATATAAACTAGGTGAAAATCCACCGGAAATATCACTACCTAAACCTATTTCAACCCCTTTTTGATGGAATCTTTTAACCGGTAATACTCCATTAGCAAAATAAGCATTAGAAATCGGGCAATGAGCAATGGCCGTTTGGGTTTCATGAAAAATTTGACAATCATGATCACTTAGATAAGGTGCATGAGCCATGACTGACTTCTTCCCTAAGAGGTTAAAATCTCTTAACGCTTCAGTGTCTGATTTTCCATATCGTTCAAACACAGTATCATGCTCCCATTGACCTTCACTACAATGCGATTGCACATGAACATCATATTTCTGTGCTAATTCGCCCAAGCCCTTTAATGCCTCATCAGTACAGCTAGGTATGAAACGAGGTGTCACGACTGGATATACTCCTTGATATGTACATTCATTTAGTGCTTGCACCTGTTGAATAAACAGCTCTGTTTCAGCTAAAGCTACTTCCGTCGTTTCGTCACGATAGTAATCCGGACATGAGTCTTTTTTATCCATCACTACTTTACCAACTAATCCTCTTTGTCCTAATTCCGCACAAATTTCCGCTAATTTATAGGATGCTTCACGGTGAATAGTCGCAAAGTATAACGCAGTGGTGGTGCCATGTGCTAATAAATTACGAACTAAATCCTGATAAACTAGAGTGGCAAAGTTTAAATCTTGATATTTACCTTCAAGTGGAAAAGTACATTCATCCAACCAGACATTTAAAGGCTCGTCTAAGGCAATACCAGCTTGTGGCCATTGTGGTGCATGAATATGTAAATCGATAAACCCTGGTAACAATATATGCTGAGAATCAAACTCTACCAACAAGTCATCTTCTTGTGCTATGGACAAAATGTGTTGATATTGCGTCTTATCTTTTTCAGGGTCGTAAATAGACTCAATGTAGCCTTCGTCATTGACGACTATTAATTGATTTTCCCCATAAATTAGCTTTCCAAATTCAGGGGTACTAAATAAATTCCCTTTAAAAATTTTCATTTCTCTACTCCTTTTTTTACGAACTACATACGTAATTTTAGTTGTAACATTTCGTTTTTAAAAGCTTTTATAGGTATATTACTTTTTTCTTTTTATAATCGTTCGTGTTTTATTTACATTCAAAATGTCCTATCAATTCCTTATGATATCATAACAATTAGAAATAACTTGAAATATTTTTGATACTAAAAATAACTTAGTAACCTTCAATCACAAAAGTCTTGATAATACATTTCATGTTTCCTAAATACAAACAAAAAAACCTAAGTTAGATATTGCTAACTCAAGTCTATATAAGAAAAATAAGACACCCAACTAATATAAGATATTACTTACTAATATCATCACGATTAAAGCAACTAAATGATAGCCCCCTACAATAAATACTTGATGGATAAAACCAGCCTTAATAGTGGTGCCTAAGTTATTATACGTAATATTCACATCTGAATGTGGCATTGAAGTCGTAACAGCAGCCGCTACAACAGCAATTCAGTGTACTAATTCTGGATTTAAACCATTCGCAATATAATCTCAGGCAATACTATTCATGACAATCCCCAATGAATCTGAAGCCGAATCGGTTACCGCACTTAATAATGCCGCTGCCACCGATGGTCCAATTAAGGGACTTCCAGGTATACTAGTAATCGCATGTTGAATAATCATAAAAGCAAGTGAAGCGGTCAAGACCGATCCAAAAGCAACGGATGATGAAGTCGCAAACGCTGACCCAATAGAACCATTGGCTCCCGCATTTAATAATGGCATTTGTTCTTTAATATAGGGTCTAAAAATAATCGACAACATCACAATTGCCACTGTTAAGGCAATTAAAATAAGATGGTCCACTTTCGAAAATAATATAATGATAATAATTAAGGTCACTAAGGGTAAAACCGATAATAAAATCGACGGTAATTTCGTTTCATCAATTTGAACTTCTTGCTTACTAGTTAATTCGTCGGCTTGGCGTTCGGCTTCGCCCGCTGAATAGCTATAAAAACCTTCCCTTTGGCTTTAGACGCTTTTAATTGAAGATATAAGTATAAAACGCCGTAAGCTAGGGCTGCAGCTGTCCCAATTAAAGATAAAAGAGGTGCTGCCGTTAAAGTCGTGCCAATAACAGAAGTCGCACCGAATTTTGCACTGAGGGCGCTCCCGGTAACATCGACATCGTGACGGTCGCCATCCCTCAATCATATTAGATGAAATAGCGTATAGGGCAGCACGATATTTCTTATCAGAATTGAATATTAGCCCCATAATACTTTTCTAACTTTCATCAACAGAAATTAATTTGGAATCAATCTCCATAATATCTCCTCGCTTTTTTCAATTTAATTGTACAATGAATTGCTATTCTATTCAGCTCTGCAAACTGATTTTATTCTATAGAAAATTTTTTGCTTACGATGAATTGCAATAATTATTGAAATTCATCGTTTTAAAGAGTAAAAATGTATATACTTTACTTCAATAGGTCTAGGTGGATCTCATCTATTTGATTCTGAGTATTTTAAATTATCATTATTCATTTTATTATTTAATACATGTGAATTTTCTTCACATCAAGCTTTGTGAAAGAAAAGAACACAATATAATTTGTTAATCTTGTAAGATAAAATCATGGAGGGGAAAAATGTTTGCATCAAAAATTAAAGAGCTTAGAAAAAATCAGAATTTAACACAACAGGACTTAGCTGATATTTTAAAAGTTTCAAGGAGTTCTATTTCGAAATGGGAAACCAAAGCATCTTACCCAGATATAACAACCTTGGTTCAAATTTCTGATCACTTTTCAGTTTCTCTTGACTATCTATTGAAAGGAGATGTAGAAATGACAGGTCAATTGGACAAGGAAGTAAATAGGGGCCGATTTATCTTAAAATGGTATATTGAGCTGCCTTTATTTATCATCTCATTTTTTGGAATAACTTTAATTCTCAACAATTTGTTAGGGATAAAATTCAATATAGTCACTGAGTTGATTACAGCCATCGTATTTTACTGTGTATACAAATATTTAGATAGGAAGCAAAAAGATAAACTAAAATAATTAATAGAGTGACATCGATTATTTGTCGAATCATCTTACTCACAACCTTTTTCTAATATTTATGGACGCTTATAGGCCTTCTGAACCTTAGCAACATCTTCTAAATTTATCCACTCTTCAGTAAAGCCGCATGTTGCACATACATAGCGATTCACCCGGACAGCAGATAGTGTGGTCAACCCTATCATAATATTATTACCCACACCATAGGCGACAGAACCTGGAACATAAATCAAATCGGATTCCCCGCATTTTGGACATTTACCTGTATTTTTCATAGTTGATCCCCCCTTTAATAATTACATCACTGGATTAATATAGCCCAATTCCATGGCCTTATTATAGGCTTCGATTAAGTTACTGGCATCCAACTTACTATAAATATTCGTTAAATGATTATATAAAGTTCGTTCGCTAATATACAATTCTTTGGCTAGCTCTTTCATGCTTTGACTCTGGACGAGCTTTTGCAATAATTCAATCTCTCGAGGTGTTAGACGATCAAGAATTTTCTCTGGTCGATATGTACTCATTCCAAGTTTAGCTGCTTTAAGTCGTTTAACTAATTCATCAATTTCAACGGATTTATTGATAAAATCCTTAACACCGAGTTCATAATCTGCATACTCTTTTTAAAGCTGATAGTTTTTAAAAACTTTCAACTCAATTCGTCGTATCATTTCTCTAGCTCCATTTCGCGCATTAGATCCGTACGTCACTACGTTTCTGCGGCTAAAGCATTCGACAGCTATCGCACAGTTCTCGGTAATTACTTACTGCGTCACTTCGTTCCTTGTAAGCAATACTACCCGTCTCAACATGTAATTTCTGGCTTATTGGTCATAAGAAACTAAGCCTAAAAAGATTACTGTATCAATAATTTGAAATAGTCACATTATTTTTCAATTCCAATCAAATAATAATTATGCTATTTTATCTCTCTAGTCTTTTAGCCATTATGATTTCATTCCACTCTTCTTGCTTTCCAGTCTCAATATATCCTTCAGATTCTAATAGATGCTTCATAGCCACATTATTCATCACATAATCCGATACAATCTTTTCGTATCCCTCAAGGCTACGGACATAATCTTCAATGCTTCTTAGAGCTTTTCTTCCATATCCTTTGGACTGGAATTGATCTCCTATAACAATTCTCCAAATATAAACAGTCTTTTCTTCGATTTCAGTAATTAGAGACAAAAAGCCGACAACCTTGCCCTGTTCTTCTAAAGCGAATAAGAGCACAGTATCATCATCTCGGTAGTAATAACTCTCCGCTAAGGAAAACTGTGGATCTCTTACAAAAGTTTCTTGATTATTTTTAAGTTTCAAGGCCATTACATCATAAATATTTTTATCTGTAATTTGAGCTAATTTCATTTATTCCTCCCAATAAGAATAATTAATAAATAAGTTCTATTTTCACTACACTATAATAAACGATTAATTAATAACCTCTATAAAATAATTTCATCTTTAATCTTAGCGATTTCAGCTGATACTTTCCCTGCATCTTGTAAAATGCCGTATTCGAACATTTCAATAAAACTGTTAAGTCTTTTCTCCCAGTCTTGCATGGTAAGTGGGATATGCCTTAATGTCATAGTCTCAGCAAAATCCAAGTACGCCGTTACCATACGATTTAGTTGTTTTATTTCATTTTGACTTAAGTAGTTTTTGGCAATCGTTACATCACTTTTCTTAATCTTTCCGTCAAGCGCATCCGATCAAGTCCGTTAATTCATATGCTTTCTGGAGTGATTTGCTCTTTCTACAATCAATTCAGCTGCTGTGTGCCCATGAACTGCGTAATGCATTTTTTTGAACGGAAGCGTAAAATCGTCGTGTTGTCGCGGAATTTCTGTCGTAATCAATGGCTGTAGCATACAAATCAGTTATTTTTTGATAAAACTTTCTTTCGCTTGCGCGAATTTCCCGAATACGTTCTAACTGCTCATCGAAATATTTATCTATCAGAAAGGTGCCGCGTTTCAGTCGTTCATCATCCATGACTCACCCTCTGATCGTATAATCCTTTGTAATTTGATTCACCCATTTACGAAATTGGACTGCGCGTTCTGAATTAACCTTGAAACCTACAGCAATTATCATTTGAAGATTATAGTGCAAGGTGTTACGAGCTACCTGACGAGAGCCTTCTGTTTGAACTATCCGGAATTTCCGGATAGTTGATTCTTAAGGATGCTCTGCTCCTATCGTCGCAGACCGACTTCGCGTCTAAACTTAGTCTTCGCTTGCGCTCGACTTCGTTAAGACAGCGCATGCCTCCACATGTGTCGTGGATAAGGAATGGATTGATTTTGGTATGGTGGATAGGGAGTGTGGTTGGCGAGATTATTATTTACCTTCATTCTTGACCTCTTGCTCCAGTGCTTTAATTGTCTGCAAGTAATCCTCTTCCACTGGTGACAAAGTATTCTTTTGATACTCACGATACTCTTTCTTCGCTTTATCCATGGCCTGTCGGTGACTGATCTTGCCTGCGGATTGCAGGACAGGTCGGCCAGTCACACTGAGGACACGATCCAAATGGTCAACGTAATCACTCATATGCATGGGATTATGTTGTATAGCTTGAACCTCAGCAAAATCAAAGTACCCAGAAACTAAGTTGTTCAAAATTTTTAATTCATCTTCCTTTAAGTAGTTCTTAGCCACTTGAATATCTTTCAGAGTCGGGATGGCACCTAAAAAGGTAGTCAATCCCATAAAAGGTTGGCTTGCATCCGCTCTTTGGTAAATCACTTCAGCTGCTGTATGTCCATGAGCTGCATAATGTAATTTATTCTGAACCATCTTGAAGAAAGCGATGGATTCTTGGCTCTTTGGATCATAATCAACACTGGTTGCATATAAATCTAGGACTTGTCGGTACATGACTTTTTCTGATGAGCGAATATCGCGGATACGATCCAATAATTCTTTCCAATAATTGCCACCTGCTTGCCCTTTTAGTCGTTCGTCATCCATGGTAAAACCTTTAATGATATATTCTTTTAGACGGTCAGTGGCCCAACGACGAAAGTGCGTAGCGACTTTAGATTGGATGCGGTAGCCAAGGGAGATAATCATATCCAGATTATAATGTTTAATGTTACGAGCAACATCTCGACTTCCTTCTCGACGAACTATTCGGAATTCCCGAACAGTTGAATTTTCTTCAAGTTCTCCTTCATCGAAGATGTTTTTTATATGTTCATTAACATTAGCTTTACTAGACTGAAATAATTCTACGAGTTGTGCTTGTGTCAACCAAACTGTTTCATCTTCAAGTTTAACGTTTAATTTACTAGTTCCATCTTCACTTTGGTAGATGATGATTTCCCCGTTGCTATCCTGATTTTTCATTCATATTCGCCTCCTCATTATGCAATTTCAAACGAATCGCTCACATTTATTAATGATTTAAACCGCGTTAAATCAATAATCTCATTTAATTTCGCACTATTCACTCACGACGACTACTTTCTAGATCGTTAGGTCAAAAAGCGATTTTCAATCCTTTAAAATATCTTTTTCTAAAGGATATATATTTAAAAAGGACTTATAATACCAATAATTTAAATTAAATAACATTTCTATTTTAGTTAAATATTCTTTTTTAATCACTTATCTAACCCCTTCCCATTGCTACACAAGATGGTTTTTTACCACTGCTATCTTTTTATTTCTATTTAATTCCCTTATAACTTGCTATATATATATTAACTTAAAAGTAAAAGCTCCACTTAAGGTTAGGAAAAATACTTGTCTAACATTAACTCTTAACTATATATGCTTTTTCAAAAAATCAATTTTCTTAAAATCTTTGTTGTTATTATTGTCATTTCTATAAGAATCCTTTGAAGAAGCTTGATAGATTTTTAAAAACTGCCTTAGGTTGGGGAGACGAAACGTTATACCATCTACTTGAATAATGTCTAGGTCTGATACTCTTATTCCAGCAAAGTCGTATAGGAAATCAATGCTGCCATACTCTACACTAAGGCCATTTTTTTGAAATTCATGTTCATGAAGGTCTATTAATTCATAGCCTAGGTCCTCCATGATAATGTACTGCTTTGGCATTTTATTGCTTTTGTTTCATATTATTGTGCTAAAAATCTAAACACTCCTTGTCAGCAATACTACCGTCTCCACATGCACTGTCTGCGGGAATAAATCGACGGGTTGGACGTACTTCAATTGGTAGCCTGCTTCGCATAGTAGCTTGACGTCACGCGCTTGGGTAGCTGGGTTACAACTAACGTAGACGATACGGTCCGGTGAGAGTTCGATCATTGTCTGAATAAAGTCTGCATCCAGTCCTTTACGCGGTGGGTCCACAACCATCACATCAAAATGAAGACCTTCGTCTTGCCACTGGCGAATCCAATGATCGGCACTTCCTGCTTCAAACGTCGCATTGGATAATTGATTCAGCTGGGCATTCTCCCGGGCCATTTCAATGGCTTCAGGAACAATCTCCATCCCATAGACTTGTTTGGCATGGCGGGCTAGAGCTAGCGTAATGGTTCCGATTCCGCAATAGGCGTCGAGAACGGTCTCTGTACCTGTCAGTTGTGCCGCGTCAATCGCCTCCTGATACAGTCGCTCAGCCTGCAAAGTATTCACTTGATAAAATGAACGGGCGGAAATCTTAAAGGTCAAGTCTAACATCTGGTCGGTATAGTACGGTTGACCCCATAGCAGATGAGTTTCGTCGCCCATAATTGCATTGGTACGTTGAGATTGAATGTTTTGCACCACTGAGACGACTTGTGCCAGCTGTTCGGTAATTTTCGCTACCAATTCATCTTTTTGAGGTAATTCTCGCGTATTGGTTAAAATTACAACCATCATCTCTTCTGTATAGTGACCACGCTTAACGATTAAATGACGGACAACCCCGGTGTGCTGTGTCTCGTTATAAGGAGCAATCTTTAGCTCACGTAAAATATTGCGGAGCTTCACAATGGTCTGATCGATCTCAGGGTGTTGAATATAATAATGTTCAACCGGAATCAAATCATGGCTATTACGGCGGAAGAAGCCAGTCTCTAGTTGCCCATCGATCTCTCGCACCGGAATTTGTGCTTTGTTGCGGTACTCCCAAGGGGTGTCCATTCCTAATACGGGACGGACCTCTGCATCCGGTTGCCCGCCAATGCGTTGGAAGACATCTTTGACTAATTTGCGCTTATAATTAAGTTGCCCTGGATAACTTAAATGTTGCAGCGTCATCGTTCCGACTAAATGCCCACTCGGGTCTTTAATCGGAACACGTTCGGGACTAGGTTGTAGGATTTCTAATAATTTCCCGAAGCCAAATTTCTTGCCGACTTTAATGACTTTGAAACGAATTTCTTCTTCGGGTAAAGCTTCTGGAACAAAGATTGGATAATGATTGATCTTAACGACCCCTTCTCCTTGAGAAGTTAGGTCGGCAACCGTGCCGGTTAGAATTTGATTTTTATGTAAAGGTTGTGTCATGGTAGTCTCTCTTTCTATTAACAAGATGCTGAATATTAGCTTTATTATACCATGTTCCATCGGATAAATATGCTCAGATCGCCATGCGGTCTCGCGTACACAAGATAAATAGACCTAACATACAAGATGCTAGGTCTCGATTAAATTATTCGACTTGCCAAAACTTCAAGCGCTCGACAAATTCAATGGCACGAATCTCATCCAATGGGATGCACTGTTGATCAATCACCACTTGATGATCAAAATACCCTTGAATGCGTCCTTCTAGTTCACGATAAATTCCATTTAAATCGACTTGATTCAACGCTAACCAAACACGGTAGCCTTCATGGTACGCGCAGTGGAGTCGCGCTTGGATCTCCTCTGGCTCCATTTGAATGGGAGCGACATACTCTCGAGTATGCTCTGCAATCAATTGGTCCAGCACTTCACGATGCTCGGACAAAATCAATCCTTGCCATTTCATCATGCCACGGTCTCGGTATACTTGTTCATCCATCGCTTGCATCTCCTTTGTTCCATTATACGAACAAATGTTCTTGTTTGCAAGGGGATGATTTTTTGATTCGACTAATTTTTCAAAATTTGCGCTGCCATATCCACCATCTGCACCGCAAGTTGATAGTATTCTCCTAATAGATTATAAGTCAAATCTTCAGATAAGACGCCATGCGGTTCATCGGCTGGAAAGTCCGCTGATTCCGAAAAATCGAGGTCGTCAAGGTAGTCTTGGCTCCCATAATATTGGCTGAGTTGTTGATACTCCGGTATTTGTGCTTCTAATTTTTCAATCACGGGAGCGAGCTCGTCCATAAAGGCTTGTTGGCGGCTTAGTATCGCTTCCATTTTACGGATGCGTTCGAGAGCTTCATTATTCATTCCATCGTCTCCTTTTTCAATCGGTTGCGTTAATTTGTTCAGTCCATTGATTCGATAGGGTCAGCTAGATGAACGGAATATATTCTCCGTATCCTTCCGCTTCCATCTCTTCGACGGGGATAAAGCGTAACGCTGCCCCATTAATACAGTAGCGCAAGCCACCTTGTTCTACAGGGCCATCGGTAAAGACGTGCCCTAAGTGAGAGTCACCTTGTTGCGAGCGAACTTCAACTCGGCGCATACCGTGTGAAGAATCATCAAGATAATTCACACTCGGTGTAACGATCGGCTTCGTAAAGGACGGCCAACCACAACCAGCATCGTATTTATCGCGTGAACTAAATAGCGGTTCGCCGGTTACGATATCGACATAAATCCCTGCATCATTATTTTGATCATATGGGTGACTGTGAGGGCGCTCGGTACCAGATTGTTGCGTCACACGATAAGCTTCAGGTGATAAGTTGGCCTGCAGTTCTTCGTCTGATGGTTTCGGATAGTCGCCTGATTTTGCGAGAGGTTGACGCGCTAAGGCCAAGTTAATATGGCAGTAGCCATTCGGATTTTTCGTTAAATAATCTTGATGATAGTCTTCAGCATCTACCCAATTGGCTAGCAGCTCATTCTCAACGGCAATCGGCTGATCGTATTGGCGTTGGAGTTGATCGAGTGAACGTTGAACACGTTGGACAGTTGCTTCATCGGTTGAATAAACCCCAGTTCGATACTGGCGTCCACGGTCATTGCCTTGTTGGTTCACACTGGTCGGATCAATAATACGGTATAGATGCAACAGTAGCTCTTCTAGTGAAATCACGTTCGCATCGTAAGTTAGCTTAAGTGCTTCAACGTGGTCCGTTTCTTTCAATTGTTGGTAGGTGGTCGTCTCAGTCTGGCCATTCGCATAACCCACCTCCGTCTCTAAGACACCTGGTAACTGCTGATAGTAGCCTTCTACACCCCAAAAGCAGCCCCCTGCTAGATAAATCGTTTCAATCTTTTGTCGGTTCATTGTTTTCCCTCCTCTTACCTTAATCATATCACAATTGGGAAATGGCGTATCGGTGGACGCTCAAAAAGATGGGTGTGGAAATGTGGTGTGCGAGAGCTGGAGCGGAGATTAGGACAACCGGAGTGCGATTCTCGTATTCCCCGGCGAAGTTTGGGAGAACCAAGATGCGATTCTCCTATTCTCGGACAAAGATTTGTAGAACCAAGACATCGTTCTACTAATTTTCAACGAAGTTTGGGAGAACCGATAAACCATTCTACCAATTCCCAGCAAAGTTTGGGAGAACCGAAACACCGTTCTACCAATTCCCAGCAAAGTTTAAGAGAACCGAGACGCCATTCTCATATTCACCGGCGAAGCTTGAGAGAACCGGGACACTATTCTCGTATTTACCTCCCTAGCAAACCCAGCCGGCTCTCTATATACCTCCCAATATTTTCCCTCAAAAAAAAGAGTCAAGCGCACAACGGCTTGACTCCCTCTAAAAATCTATCTAAAACCACACGACCCCGACTATTGGAACTGCGCTTGATACAAATTAGCGTAGAAGCCGCCTTGTGCCATCAGTTCGTCGTGGTTACCGTGTTCTACGACATCACCTTGATCCATCACAATAATCGTATCGGCGTCGCGAATCGTTGAAAGACGGTGTGCGATGACAAAGCTCGTACGTCCTTCTAAGATATTACGCATCGCATGTTGGATCATGACTTCCGTTCGTGTATCCACACTGGATGTCGCTTCATCCAATATAATCACGTCCGGATCGCGCAAAAATGCACGCGCAATCGTAATCAGTTGACGCTGACCGTTAGAAATATTGGTCGCTTCTTCAGAGAGAACAGTCTGATAACCGTCCGGCAAGGTTTGGACAAAATCATCGACGTGCGCTGATTTCGCTGCTTGCAAGATTTCTTCATCGCTGCGACCTTCTGAACCGTAGCGGATATTATCCCAGATCGTTCCGCTAAATAACCATGGATCTTGCGGTACGATTGAGAAATGTTCACGCAACTTGTTGCGCGAAAGATTGCGGATATCTGTTCCTTGGAAGTAAATCGCCCCATCATTAACGTCATAGTAACGTTCTAGCAAGTTAATCAAGGTTGATTTCCCAGCACCGGTCGGTCCGACAATCGCCACCATCGAACCCGGTTCAACTTCTAGACTGAAATCTTTTAAGATAACTTTATCCGGTAGATAGCCGAAACGTACATGGTCGAACTTCACAATCGCATCCGTTACTTCATCGTCACGGCCTTCAGGATTAGCCACTTCTGGGTGATCCAAAATCTCGAAGACACGATCAAGAGAAGCCACAGTCATCTGAATGGTATTAGCCAATTGCGCTAACATATGGAATGGATTACTGAACATATTAACGTATTGCAAGAAGGCTTGGACCGTCCCAATCGTCTCAAGTCCAGCGATAATTCGCATTCCACCGACAAAAGCAACCGTAATATAAGCCGTATCCTTGGCGGTTAAAACAAGTGGATTCATCAGCCCTGAATAAAATTCAGCACGCCACGATGATTCGTTCAATCGTTGGCTGTGCTCTTCGAAAGCTGCGATCTCATGCGCTTCTTGATGATAGACACGCACGATTTCTTGTCCGGCATAACGTTCTTCCGCATAGTCATTTACTCGTCCTAAATCGCGCTGACGCTTGCCAAATTGTCGTTGCGCGCGCGGTGCAATAACTGCAATAATAATTAGAATCACGGGGGCCATCGCCACTACAATTAGCGCTAACGGTCCACTGAGCGTTAACATCGAAATGGACACAGCGGTTAATTGTGCCAAGCTCATCGAAATCTGGTTAATCGATTGGCCGAGTGCGTTAGAAACTTGGTCAATATCGTTAATCGTCCGTGAGAGGATGTCCCCTTTACTATTTTGATCGAAAAACTCAATTGGCAAGCGACTCATCTTCGCTTTCACTTCATAACGCAACTTATAGACTGTATTTTGTGCGACTTGGGTTGTTGCATAGTGCATAAAATAACGTGAGACCGACATCAATGCATAAGTCCCCGCAAGCACCAAACTCGCATGGAGCACCGCCTCAAAATCAATCGGAAACTGTCCATCCGTCATCCCTTGCTTAACACCGTCGAAGATAATATTGGTAATATTCCCCATCATCCTCGGCATACGGGATTGGAAGAAAGCCCATAGACCCGCTATTGAAATGGTCAGCAATAATAGCCAGGCTCGTTTCCCCATAAAGCGAATCAGCTTTCTCAGTGTTTTAAATAAATCGGTTGGTTTTACTTTGTTCTGCATTAGATATCCTCTCCTCTCATTTGAGAATCAATAATATCTTGATACACTTCATTCGTTACTTTAAGCTCCTCATGCGTACCTTGACCTACAACGCGTCCGTTGTCTAACACTAAAATCGTATCGGCGTCGATTACCGTATTGACTCGTTGAGCAATAATAATGGTAATCGCTTCTCGCGTAATCGGACGTAAAGCTTGACGGAGCTTCGCATCCGTCTTAAAGTCCAGTGCTGAGAACGAGTCATCGAAAACATAAATATCGGGTTGGCTCACAATTGCACGCGCAATACTGAGTCGTTGCTTTTGACCTCCTGAGAAGTTAACCCCACCTTGTTCCACTCGTGAATCTAATCCGTGTGGTAAGTCTCGGACAAAGTCAGCTTGTGCAATCTCAAGTGCATCACATAGCTCTCGGTCGGTTGCATTTGGCTTTCCATAAAGCAAGTTCGAACGAATGGTTCCAGCGAAGAGAACCGCTTTCTGTGATGCATAGCCGATTCGGCTGCGTAGTTCACGTTGGGTGATATCGCGAATATCGACCCCACTCAGTAATATTTGACCGGAAGTCGCATCGTGTAATCGAATTAGTAAATTCACAATGGTCGATTTACCCGATCCAGTCCCACCAATAATTGCGACGGTATCGCCTGGATGAGCTTCAAAATTAATATCGATCAGCGTATCGCGCTCAGATCCTTCGAAGCCAAAGTCGACATCTTGATACTGCAAGCTCAGTGGACGTCCTGAAAGCGATACAGGTTCGATCGGATCTTGAATGGAAGATTCTGTCTCAATCACTTGATTAATACGTTCTGCCGCAACTTGTGCCCGCGGTAAGAAGAAGAGTAACATTGAGAACTGCAGTACGCTGAAGAGTAATTGAACGGAATATTGTACGAACGCAATTAAGCTTCCCACTTGCATATGTCCTGCAGCAATATAGCGTGACCCATTCGTGAAAATCAAAGTATTCGAAATCCCGATAATAGCAATCATCACTGGGAACATAAAGTTAATAATATTGAAAGCGCGAATCGCATTGTCACGATAGGTTACATTCGCTTCGTCAAAGCGCTTTTCTTCGAATTCTTGCGTATTAAACGCACGAATGACCCGAATACCAGTTAATCCTTCACGGAATACTTTATTCAATTGGTCAATTAATCGTTGCATCTTGCGGAAGATTGGATTGGCATTACGGAAAATAAAATACAAGCCAATAATAATTAATGGTAAGGTAATCGCAAAAATCCACGCCAACTGCGGTTCTTGTCGATACGCAAAGACGGCAGAGACAATCATGATAATCGGGCTAATCACTGCCAGACGAAGTGAAATCATCGTCATAAATTGAATTTGCATAATATCATTGGTCGTACGCGTAAGTAGCGTAGAAGTACCGAACTCCGAGATATTATCTCGCGAGAAAGACATTACTTGCTTAAAAATTCCCATGCGAAGCTGATGTCCTAAATTTTGTGACTCTCGCGCTGATAAATAAGTACTAATGATTGCTAAGATCAATGCCACCACGTTGGCACTCATCATAAAGAATCCAATTCGTTGGACCATCGCTTGATCTTGGTTCAGTGAGCTGACGTTCAGAATCTCAGCGGCTAAAGTTGGAAACAGCAAGAACATTAACGCTTCAAATAATATTAATGCCAAGATAATCGCGACGCGCTTGCCATTCATCTTGCGCCATATTTTTAACATTGAATCAATCCTTTCTATATGTAATATTTTTTGTCAATTAAGCTATTTTAGATGTTTTGTAATGGAATGTCAAAGAAGAAGCTTGATGCACTAATCCACTAAAAAAAGACCTCTCCAAAAAAGAAAAGTGATGTGAACCCCAAAAGTTGGAGTTTTATTTAAGCGGCTAATTGAGCGGTATGTTTTCGGTATTCAACTGGACACATACCGTTCAAT
>NZ_PKHE01000013.1:44865-53087 GCF_002847645.1 Falseniella ignava | reverse complement strand
TCTACAAGAAAATATATTAAGTTTGATCAATGAGTGACCGGTAAAACATTGTATAGTATTTTACACAGGATTGTGGACTTGACTTATTTTCAGTATAACAAAACTCATCAAAAAAAGCCTTTACAAACCACTGACAAGAAACAATTGAATAAAATTTTAAAAATCTAAACATGATGAAACTTAGGTAAATCGCTCTATGAAGTCCTTCATCATCGTAATTGAATTAGCGATTAGGACAGGTTTCGCCTACATAAGCTAACTTCAAGCAAAGTGGTAAGGACAATATTTTCCTTTATAAACAAATGAATGCTCTATCGCTAAGTTTCCTCACACAATCAGACTTTTACTTAAACGGCCGCGTTCTACTATATAGATGAATCTTTCTGCTTATTAACTAGATTAGCTTTGTCGCCAATCTCAAACAAACCTCTCTGCTCGATCCACCGCTTCCCAACAGAGAAAGTCTTGCACTTAATTGATCATTCCATCTATCAATTATTGAATATCGAATAATCACCACTCATCGAGTTGTGATTTTTTTAATGAGCAATACATGGTATACTATAAGTTGAATTTATGTCGCTAAATTTATCAAAATCGAGAAGCGTATGATTGGTTACCTTGCCGTGCTTATGATACATTACTATAGTAGCGACACAACAAAATCAAATCATTCATAAAGGAGCGTTCGAAATGACTCAAGTACAAGTTTATAGTAAAAAAGTCTGCCCATGGTGTACTCGTCTTAAAGATTGGATGGATAAAAATAATATCGTCTACGAAGAAATCGATATTGAATTGCATCCTGAAGCACGTGAACATCTCCACTCACTTGGATTAATGACTGTGCCTCAAGTCTTTATTGACGGGGTCCATCGTCCACACGAGCCACTTTATTCGAATTTACTACACTATATCCATGGCACCAGCAAAATCCCGCAACACGTTACCAAACGTAACGGCGACCGTGTTGATTTTGACCCAACGAAGATTGAGATTGCCATTCAAAAAGCTAATAATGAAACTCATGAATTAAACGATATGGAAATCAATACTGTGACGCAAAAAGT
The DNA here is from genome assembly GCF_002847645.1 of Falseniella ignava. Lineage (NCBI taxonomy): Bacteria > Bacillati > Bacillota > Bacilli > Lactobacillales > Aerococcaceae > Falseniella > Falseniella ignava. The sequence goes on along the minus strand of NZ_PKHE01000013.1, from coordinate 52,017 downwards.
CATCGAAAAAATCGATATCGATCCGATTCACGTTGAGGAAATCCAAGACTTAGTTGAGACCGAACTGATGTTACAAAGCTTCCCAAGAACGGCCAAAGCTTACATCCTTTACCGTGCGGAACAGACGAAAGCGCGTCAACGTGATATCTTCAAACCACGTAAGAACTTGAAACCTTACGAATATCCTGAATTAGAATCATATAAAGAAGCCATCCAACATTCATACTGGCTACATACCGAGTATAACTACACGTCTGATATTCAAGACTACAAAATCAACGTAGAACCGCACGAAAGAACTGCCATCCGCAATGCGATGCTCGCCATCTCTCAAGTAGAAGTTAGCGTGAAGACGTTCTGGGCGAAATTATACGACCGCTTACCAAAGCCAGAACTGGCCAACGTTGGGATGACTTTTGCCGAGTCAGAAGTTCGTCACTCAGACGCCTACTCACATTTATTGGAATTACTCGGATTGAACGAAATTTTCGAAGAAATCGAACAAATTCCAGCATTGAACCACCGGGTGGATTACTTAAACTCACATATTAAATATTCACAAACCGGTTCCAACCGTGACTACACCATTTCAATCTTATTATTCTCTGCCTTTATTGAACATATCTCACTATTCAGTCAGTTCTTAATTATTATGTCGTTCAATAAACAGAAAAACTTATTCAGCGGAATTTCCAACGTTATCGAAGCGACTTCTAAAGAAGAACAACTCCACGGAGAGTTCGGCATTGATTTAATCAATACCATTAAAGCTGAAAACCCTGACTGGTTTGACGATGAATTAAAAGAAGAAATCTACACGCTTGTTAAACAAGCCTACGAATCTGAGAAAGATGTCTTAGATTGGATCTATGAAGATGGCGAAATTGACTTTATGCCGACACAAACTGTTCTTGAATTTATTAAGAATCGCCTGAACAACTCACTCGAAGCGATCGGACTTGAACGCATCTTCGAGACCGACTTAGCTGAAGTTGAAAAAACCTTATGGTTTGACGAAGAGATTGTCTCAACCAAACACGTTGACTTCTTCGCCAAACGCTCTGTGAACTACACGAAACGTTCACAGTCGATGACAGCCGACGACCTATTCTAATTCGAGCTGTCGATGATGATTATAGATTAAAGGAGTTTTAAACATGACCGCACAATTAAAGAATCGTGAATATGAGCCATTCTATTGGCTGACAGAAGATAGCCAGACATTCTTAGAGCGTGGCTACTTAAGAGAGGGACAAGACGCTCACAGTCGCTTGAGAGAAATTGCCGACCGAGCCGAAGAAATCTTAGGCATCGATGGGTTTAGTGATAAGTTCTATACTTACTTAGGCCGTGGTTATTATTCTCTTTCTACCCCTGTCTGGACCAACTTTGGCTCAAACCGCGGCTTCCCAATCTCATGCTTTGGATCTACACCGGATGATAATATGGCATCCATCTTATATACAGCGGCAGAGATTGGTATGATGTCTAAGTACGGCGGCGGGACCTCAGGGTTCTTCGGTCACCTACGCCCACGCGGCGCTGCCATTACGAATAACGGCTATTCAAGTGGTGCCGTTCACTTTATGAAATTATTCGAGCAAATGACCGATACAGTAAGCCAAGGCTCGAGCCGTCGCGGCCGTTTCGCACCATACTTACCCATCGATCACCCTGATATCGATGAATTCTTAGAAATCGGGGTCGAAGGAAACGATATTCAAGACTTGAACCACGCCGTTACCGTGTCAGATGAATGGATGCGCGAAATGATTCAAGGTGACCGTGAAAAACGTGCGACTTGGGCTAAAGTTATCCAACGTCGTGTGGAAATGGGTTACCCTTATATCCTCTTTACGGATACCATCAATAATAATAAACCTGAGTGGTACCGTGATTACCCAATTACCCACTCGAACTTATGTAGCGAGATTATGTTACCAGATAACGACCGTTGGTCTTTCGTATGTAACTTGTCATCAATGAACGTGCTTCACTACAACGAGTGGAAAGATACCGACGCCGTTGAAACGATGATCTACTTCTTAGATGCAGTAATGAGTGAATTTATCGAAAAGTTAGAAAAATTACGTGATTCCGATCAATTCGAATACCGCGAAGCCTTCCACTTTATGGAGCGAGCTTATAACTTTGCGGTTGAGAACCGCGCCCTTGGTCTGGGTGTCTTAGGTTGGCATTCACTCCTACAATCCAATCTCATTGCCTTTGAATCTGAAGAAGCAAGCTACCTCAACGAAGAGATTCATCGGACGATTCAAGAACGTGCCGAGAAAGCCTCTTGTGAGTTAGCTGAATTATTCGGTGAGCCTCTGATCCTTAAAGGAACTGGACGCCGCAATACAACTACCATGGCGATTGCACCGACAACTTCGTCTGCCTTTATTATCGGACAAGTCTCACAATCGATTGAACCACTCTTCAGTAATTACTACGTGAAAGATATGAGTAAGATTAAGACAACCATCCGTAACCGCTACTTAGTCGAGTTACTGGAAGAAAAAGGCCGCAACACGCCTGATGTGTGGGAATCAATTAAGAATCACGACGGTTCAGTTCTTCACTTAGACTTCTTAAGTGACCATGAGAAGAATGTCTTCAAGACATTCGCTGAAATTAACCAATACGAAGTAATCAACCAAGCTGCGGTACGTCAACGCTATATTGATCAGTCTCAATCCTTGAACATTATGATCAACCCAGCGACGACAACGGCTAAAGAGATGAATCAATTGTATCTCTACGCTTGGGAAAATGGGATTAAATCTCTTTACTACCAACACTCAACTTCTGCAGCGCAAGCCTTCTACCGCTCAAGCGTCTGCTTGGCTTGTGAAGCTTAATCGAAGACATATAACCTCAACCCAGAGCAGGTTGAGGTTATTTCTTTACCTAAAAGATTTGCTTTTTATTAGAATTTATGGTCTAATAGTAGATGTTACTGGTTCTTTAGCTCAGTGGGAGAGCACTAGCTCGACAAGCTAGGGGTCGTAGGTTCAAGTCCTACAAGGACCATCACACAAGCAAGAAGTCGATTACGGCTTCTTGCTTTTTTTGTTGTGCCATTCCATCGCATAATAAAAAAGCTCTTGCGAGCTTTTTAAATCAATTAATCATGGGTTGTGGGCTGTGGTTCAGGAATCTTCACGGAATGCCAATAAAGATGAACTGCCCAGCGCATTAAGAAGAGCATCGCTAACACACAGACCGTCACAATGAGAAAAGCATACCGATTGATATCCGCATAACTGAGAATTGGAAGTCGTCTTAAATAACTATAATTGCTTCCAAGCAATAAGTTCACTAGTTCAACCCCACAATGTATCGCAAGCGTGTAGGAGATAAGAGCTTGACTAGAAATCTTCACCGGCTGTTCGGTTAAGTAATGATAGGACATTAAGAAAATTAAGATATGCCCGGCAAAGTAATAAACATTAGTAATATGAGGGAATTGGTATTCGTTCATATCGCGAATAAGTAGCACAATCAGTGAGAAAGGTAGTCCAATCAGACTTGACCAAGTCATCAGCTTGGTTCGCTTATCTAGCAGTATCCCGATACTTAAAACCCAGATTGCAATCCGACAATGATAGAGTGGTAAGCCATCTGCCAATAAATTCCCGGTAAGCTGATACCACGTTAAGATCATCACTTGCATTGCAATGGCTAACCAGGCAAATACCTTCGGCCGATCCCACCGACGCGCAATATAAAACATCATCGCAATACAGCCAATGATGAATGGCAGCGGTACTTCCGGTGCCGCACTATCTTCCGCCACTCGGAAAAAATATTGTATATCCATCGACTTCCACCTCCCTTTAAAAAAATACAAAATTCTACTTCGATATTATAGCAAAATTTCCTTAGAGATACTATCGTTTTTGGCAAAACTAAAGACCCAAGCGTTTGCTTGGGTCTTTGTGCCTTAGATTCCAATAGTTTGGAGTCTAAACTGACTTTTCATCTGGTGATGAACGATTAAGCTTCTTCTTCATCTTCGCGACGTTTTGCAACTAATCCTAGACCTGCTAAGACTGAAAGTGCTGCAGCACCGAAGATTGCTGTTGAAGCTGACTCACCTGTTTCAGGTAGTAATCCTGAAGATGATTTAGCAGTTGATGATGCTTCTTCAGTTTCTTTAGAGTCTTTATCTGAAGCTTCATCTGATGGTTTGTCGCTTTCAGCTGCTCCTTCATCATCACGATGGTAGACAAGTTTGTTCCATGGAATCGTATCGATCGATCCATCTGGATACGTGATTGTTGCATTACCAGACTCATCCACTTCAACTTTCGTTCCTTCTGGGAAGTTATCTTTGTTGGCTTCTTTAATCTTACGCTCTACTTCATCTCTTTCACTTTGCGTTAGACCTGGGCGTCCGACTTCTGTCTTGTCAGGGATGATTGGATCGATAATATCCGCAATCTTAAGTTCTGGTTTGTCAGTGATTTCTGGCTCACCATGCTCGTATTGGAATACAAGTTCTTCTGCTGGAATTGTGTTCGTTGATCCATCTGGATAAGTAATCGTTGCGTTACCCTTGTCGTCGATAGTTACATCTTTCGCTTCTGGGTTCACTTTTTCTACTTTATCCTTAACTTCTTCTTTCTCTTTGTCTGTTAAGTTATTAAGATCTTTCACACCTGTCTTCTCATCTGGAGTGACAGCTGGATTCTTCTCAGCATCAGATTTTTCTTTCTCAGTGACTGTTTGATCACCTGGGATAACATCTTTAGATCCGTCTGGGTAAGTAACCGTTACGTCTCCATTATCACCAACTTCTACTTCTGTGCCTTCTGGGAATTTACCCTTGTTAGCTTCTTCAATCTTATCTTTAACTTCTTCTTTTTCTTTTTCAGTTAAATTATCTTTGTCCTCTACTTCAGTTTTATCTGGAGTATTTGGCTCAATGATATCAGCGATTGGAAGCTCTGGTTTGTCATCAATTTCTGGCTCACCATGCTTGTATTGGAATACTAAGTCTTCCGCTGGGATTGTATCTTTAGATCCGTCTGGATACGTGATGGTTGCATTACCCTTATCGTCAATTTCAACTTCTGTTCCTTCTGGGAATTTATCCTTGTTGGCTTCTTCTATCTTATCCTTAACTTCTTTCTTCTCATCGTCAGTTAAGTTATCAAGATCTTTTACGCCAGTTTTTTCCTCTGGAATGTTTGGAGTAATCTTATCAGCGTCAGTCTTATCCTCAGATTCTTTTTCTTTTACAAGATCTTTAGCTGGAATTGTGTCTGTTGACTTATCTGGGTAAGTGATGGTTGCATCACCTTTATCGTCAACTTCTACTTCTGTGCCTTCTGGGAATTTATCCTTGTTGGCTTCTTCTATCTTATCCTTAACTTCTTTCTTCTCATCGTCAGTTAAGTTATCAAGATCTTTTACGCCAGTTTTTTCCTCTGGAATGTTTGGAGTAATCTTATCAGCGTCAGTCTTATCCTCAGATTCTTTTTCTTTTACAAGATCTTTAGCTGGAATTGTGTCTGTTGACTCATCTGGATACGTGATGGTTGCATCACCCTTATCGCCAACTTCTACTTCTGTACCTTCTGGGAATTTATCCTTGTTAGCTTCTTCAATCTTGTCTTTTACTTCTTTCTTCTCATCTTCGGTTAGCTTGTTCGTATCTTCAACTTCAGTTTTTTCTGGAATTGTTGGATCTACTTCATCTGCTATTGTCTTATCCTCAGATTCTTTTTCTTTTACAAGATCTTTAGCTGGAATTGTGTCTGTTGACTCATCTGGATATGTGATGGTTGCATCACCCTTATCGTCAACTTCTACTTCTGTTCCTTCTGGGAAGTTATCTTTATTCGCTTCTTCAATCTTATCCTTAACTTCTTTCTTCTCATCGTCAGTTAAGTTATCTTTGTCCTCTACTCCAGTTTTATCTGGAGTATTTGGCTCAATGATATCAGCGATTGGAAGCTCTGGTTTGTCAGTAATTTCTGGCTCACCATGTTCGTATTGGAATACTAAGTCTTCCGCTGGGATTGTATCTTTAGATCCGTCTGGGTAAGTGATGGTTGCATTACCTTTATCATCTACCTCGACTTTTGTGCCTTCTGGGAATTTATCCTTGTTGGCTTCTTCAATCTTATCTTTAACTTCTTTGTTCTCATCATCAGTTAAGTTATCAAGATCTTTTACTCCAGTTTTTTCTGGAATTGTTGGATCTACTTCATCTGCTATTTTCTTATCTTCAAGTTTTTCCCAGACTGCTACTACCATTAGACTATCTTCACCTTCAGCAAGCATATCTTTGTTGAAGTTAGTATTTGGATCAAATATCTTATCTGTACCAAGCACTACCCATTTCACAAAATTGTAGCCTTCTCTAGTAGGTTCTGTAACACCTTCCACTTTTTCGCCTTCTCTAACTTTTGCTGTTTGAGTCGTTGGTGTACCACCATTTGCATTGAATACTACTTGATATTCTGTTGCTGCTGGTTTTTCAGTTACTGTCTTTTCAGATGGCATCTCATTTTTAGAATCATCTGGATAAGTAATTGTAGCATTACCGTTGTCTTCAACATCTACTTCTTTAGCTTTGGGGTTTGCTTTCTTAACTTCTTCCTTAACTTTTTCTTTTTCCTCGTCAGTTAATTTATCCTTATCTACTACTTCTGTTTTTTCTGGATCTACAAGTGGATATTTTTCGTTGTCTTTACGACTGTCGACCACTTTTACTGGAACTTCTACTTCGTCTGTTGATCCATCGTTGTATTGAATTAATACTTTACCGGTTGTGTCTCCTACTTTGCTGACGTCTGGTGTTTGGCTCCATACGTATTGTTTTACGTTGGTGAGTTGACCTTTGTTACCAATTCCATCTTCAGCTTTTGGTAATACGTTTAATTCTGTTACTAGAGTAGTTGCATCTGGTGATGTTGCTGCTTCTGGATCGTTCTTTTCAGCGTCTGATCGAGTATCTTTGCCAACAATCACTGGAACTTCTACTTCTTTCGTAGTCTTGTCTGGATAAGTGACTATTACTTTTACTTTGTGAGTTCCTTCTGTTTTTCCATCTGGTAGTGTTTCACCATCTTTAACTTCGATTGTTGGTTGTTCGCCACCTTCTGGATAGTCAGTTGTGACTGCACCGGTTACTTCGTC
>NZ_PKHE01000013.1:13626-44744 GCF_002847645.1 Falseniella ignava | reverse complement strand
TCTGGTGTTTGGCTCCATACGTATTGTTTTACGTTGGTGAGTTGACCTTTGTTACCAATTCCATCTTCAGCTTTTGGTAATACGTTTAATTCTGTTACTAGAGTAGTTGCATCTGGTGATGTTGCTGCTTCTGGATCGTTCTTTTCAGCGTCTGTTAATGCTTGTACTGCTACACGGGCTTCATCTGATACAGATTTACCTTGTTCAGTTTGTGTTGCAAGAATTATGTCGTATTCATTTAAGTTTACGCCGGCTAGAACATTAGCTGTCCATGTGCCATCTTGTCCCACTATTATATTATTAGCTACTTGTGTATCTTCTGAACCTTCTCCACCTTGGATTGCTAGAAAAATTTGAGATCCAGCTATTCCTGTACCTGAGATTGTTTGATCTCCAGCTTTTGGTACTGTGATTACTGGTGTCGCACTCTTTTCTTTTACAGGTACTTTAAAAGTCTCCCCTATTGGGAAGTCATTGTCTGTTACTGTTACAGTGATAGGTCCCTTGGCATCTGTGCCTGGTGTTACTTCGATTTGACCAGTTTCTTTATTAATTACTGCTGGTACAGATTCACCATTTGCATCTGTTGCACTAACTTTAGTTGTATCGTCTGGGTTTGTAACTACTATACCAGTACCTTGTTTTTGATCTGTTGGGTCTACCGTTTTTTTGTTGGTATCATCAACTTTTGTTACTTTTGATTCACTTGCTGTTACAGTTACTGGTACTTCTACTGTATCTGTAGTTCCATCTGGATAAGTTATCTTAACTGTACCTATTGTGTTACCAGCCTTGTTTACTGGTGGTAGTGCTTCCCATTCGTATTTTGTATCTGCTGGAGGCGTATGTTCAAAATCAACACCATCTTTGGCAGGTGGAACAGTACCTTGTTCAGTTGTTAGCGGTTTAGCTTTCGGATCATAGAAGTTTGCATCTGATGGAACATCGATTTTTGCCTTTACGCTTTCTTTTGACCCATCTGCGTAAGTTACTATTACTGGTACTTTAATTACAGTGTCCTTATCGGCATCTACAGCTGTATAAGTGATTGCACCTGTCTTAGGATCTATTTCGATAGCCCCATTAACTGTAAAGCCTTCTTCTATGGCAAAGGTCATGCCTGTTGGTTGTGGACTCGCTTCCTTATTTTCCTTGTCTAGGAACTTTGGAGCTTCTACTGTTACAGGGTGTGCAACTTGGGCTACTACTGACTTATAATCTGGTTCGTAGTTTAAGTTGTCTGCTTCTGCAACTCTTATAGGAGCTTTTACTTCGTCTGTTGAGCCGTCCTTGTAAGTTACTATTACAGGAATATTTACTGTGTGACCAGCTTGGTCGATCGATGGTGTGTAAGTGATTTCACCGGTATCTTCGTTAATGGTTGCATCTGTTGGAGCATCTTTAGCTAGGGTAAACTTCGCTCCATCTGGTTTTGCAGCTGGTTGACCATCTTTATTCTTGAAGTTAGGAGCTGTGATTGTGGTTTGTGCGCCTGCTTTTGCATCTGCTTCAGTATATTCTGGTTGGTAAGAATCAGCTTGGGCTTGTCCAACCTTGATTTTAGCAAGAGTTTCATCAATAGTTCCGTCAGAATAGGTTACCTTAACTGGAATATCTACAGTCGTGTTGGCATCTCTTGCAGTTGGTGTGTAAGTTACTTTACCAGTTGTTTCATCAATAGTTGCACCTTGTGGAGCTCCATCGCCTAAAGCAAATTTTACACTGGTTGGTTGTGGTTTGGCTTCTGGTTTTGTAGCTTCTGTGCTCTTTTGGTCTAGGAACTTAGGAGCATCTGTAGTTACCTCTGTGCCTGGTGTTGCATCTGTGTCTGCATAGGCTGGTTCATATTTTGGTGCTTGAGAAGCTGCCTTGGTAATTTCTAAAGGTACTAAATCCTTATGACCTTCTTTTATAAGGACTTCTTCGCCCTTAGAATTTAGCTTGTAGATATCATAGGTTACTTCTACATTTGGATCTTCTTGAGTAGCTGCAACTTCTGCTTTTGGGGTTCCTGAAATTTGATCTCCCGTAATTGTTAGGCCTTCAATAGCTTTACCATCAATAAACTTGGCTGAAACATTTTTAAATACATAACCTTCAACTTCTGCTGGTTTTACCGTCTCCTTGTATTCAACATCCACTTCTCCTTGTTCTAGTGGCGAGTCTGTAACAAGGGCTGTGTAGTTAGATGTTGCTTCCATTGTTTCTCCAGAATCTTCATCAAGAATAGAGGTTGTAACAGTTACAGTGTACTTTCCAGGAACTTTTGCCTTTCCTGATACTGTACCTGTTTTTTCATCTATAGTAAGTCCTTCGGGAAGACCTTCAGCTGAATATGCTGCACCCTTAATAGAATCATCATTAGCTGCAGGGTTTTCAATACTCACTTCATCATATGCTGAAACGACAAGTTTACTAATCTTAACAGTGAAAGCATCTTGGGCTAAAACTTGTCCTAAGTTTCCATTTGAGTCAACATAGTGAAGTTTTGCTATAAAGGTTTTTGTTTCTTTTACATCTTTTGTATCATAAGTTGCTTCTGCTAATGCACCTGTTGATGTAGGTTTTTGTGTTGGTTCTTCTTTTATCTTATTTCCGTCTTGGTCATACCAAACTATTTTGAAAGAATCATTTGTATTCTTGTAAGGAAGACCTGCAGTGTTTGTTACTGCCACATCGCCTGGTGTTGCAGTATTTTTTTGGGTATCAAAGTTTGTAATGTTAAACTTGATTTCTGCTGGGGCTAGGTTAAAGTCTGCTCTTGTAGAGTTAGCAGCTTGAACTGTAGATACACCAAAGTCTGCTTTCGCCCAACCACCGTGGATACCCCAAGCGTTGTTAGAACCTGTGTACCAGTTGTAGTTCCATGGCGTTCTCTTTACAACATCATCTGTATCCTTGGTTGAGATAAATAACCAATCAGAGTTAACGTGTTTTTCATTCCAGTCAAGTGCTCCTGTTAAGAAAGAACCTTCATCTGCACGTTTTGCTACTGTACCTAGACGGTTTACTTCTTCCTCAGTCCATCTATGGGCATCGAGTGCATAATACTTACCTGCTACTCTTGTATAGTCAGCTACTGCAGAAGTATTTCTATGAGGTCCCCAAGTTCCCTTGAATTGGATTAGGTAATTACCTTCGGCATTTGTTTTTGCACTTACAGTTTCTGCGATCCAGTTTTCCTTATCAGCTGCAACTTGTTCTGCAATCCATTCTTGTAGTTGGGTTTCGAGTCTAAATGTCCAACCTGATCCACGAATATCACTTGGTTTGGAAAGACCTAGCATATTCGCTGTCTCTGCACTATAAATTTGTTTCAACGCATAGTCAGATAGGTAAGATGCTGTAACTGTTACTCCTTCAGCTGGTGAAGTTGGAGTTGATACGATTCCCCATTGGACTCCGCCTGCAGATTCATAGTCCCAAGAAACTTTCCCCCATACTGCTCCTTGACCAGTTTTAGAAATTTGTGGAGTTGTTGGAGTCGCTTCCTTGTGCATCTTTCCTTCATCTTGTTTTTTCATTAGAAGGACTCTGTAGTTTACAAGAGTATTTGGTCCTAAGTTATATCCACCACCAGCAACTCTTCTATCTGTAAACTCAACACCTTCTCCTGTAGAGTATTGAAGTTGATAGCCATCTGGAATTGTAGATTTATCAACCCACATCTTGTAGGATTCACTTCCTCCTGATACTGTTGTATCAGCATCGAATTTTACTAATTTTCCATCTTCACCAATATATGGTTTCATTTTAATGTGGAACTGTCCGTCAGCCCCAGATACTCCATAATAAGTAGGTGAAGTTCTGTTCCCTTTTCTTTCATACCATTGGAAGTAAACTTTTACTCCTTCAATTGGTTTGAATCTTTGGCCTGTTTCTGCCTTTAAGTCAGCGTTTATGTCACCGCCAACTAGGACACCTACAAAGCCGTGAACTGCATCTTTTGCATCTGCATCAGTAGATGTGTCTTCTGGTGCTGCAGCATCTCTAACGGCTGGGCTTACCTCTTCACCACTAACCTCAAATTCGTTTTCTTCACCAGCTGCTGGTTCCGCACCATATGCAACCTTAGGCACTTCCGGTTTTTCAGCTGCTTTATCTTCTATTTTTTTGATAACAAACGCTTCTACATCTGCAACAGTTTGCGCTTCAACTTGAGCTTCAGCTTCAAGGTTAGCTATTTGATATTCTTCATATCCTGCTGCTGCTAAGCGTGCTTTTTGGTCTTCAGTGAATTCAATATCCTCAACGATAGGAAACGCTTCAGTGCTTTCTGATGTAAGTGCCGTCGCTTCGGGCGTAGCTGTTTCTTCTACTAAACCTTCATGTTCAGTTGGCTCTTCCTCATCAGATTCGTCTGTTGAAACAGGGACAGGGTCACCGGTAGAATCAATACCTGCTTCAGCTGTTTCACCTTCTGTTTCCGGTACTGTAAATTCTTCTGTAGTTGCAGCGTCAGCTAATGCCTCTTCTGCTGCACTTGCAATCGTACCGCCCGCGAACATTAGTCCGGCTGAAATTGCTACAGACGCAACTCCAAATGTCAGACGCTTAATCGCGTACTTATAAACTTTGTTTGATTGTTTTTCTCGTAATAACTTTTTATTGTTCTTACCTACCAAAACAATTACCTCCTATAAAATCTTTTATATAACCATCATACATCAAGCATATCACTCATTTGTCTCACGTTTTTCAATTTTTGAATATTTTTTGGGATTGTTCGCGATGAGATAGTCAAAAATGTTGATATATCATGTTTTATAGGGTCTTTCAGTTCATCCTTTTTCATTTCAATTTTATGTTTTAAAAACACATTTTTGAAATAAAGTGTTAAACCTGTTCATTCTTTATATTAATTTTTAATTTTTTGAATGCCTTTAGTGGAAAAGCGCTTTCTTTTCGTTTATAAAGCCTTTTTTATATGATATAATTGTTATATGTTTAATTACTTTAATTAACATTTTAAGACGTATTGTTTACAATTTATAGATTGATGGGAGGAGGTTAATCTTGCGCCAAATTCTTTCAGAAACAACTTTACGCAAACTACAGTTGATTGAACATCTCGATTTACTGACGAATCCAATTGAAGAAGAACAACTTGCTGCTGAGCTTGTAGTATCAAAGCGTACGTTAAAAAATGACATCCAGCAAATCAATAATAACTTTGATTTTCTTCATATTCATAATACTTGTCAGGGTATTTACTTAACCTATGCTGAAGGGAAAAATTATCGAGCGATTTACCGTTACTTTTTGAAACATGAACTTGGCTTTCGCTTGTTAGATTATATTTTTCGGGAATCTAACGTTACGCTCGAACAGGTAGCGAAAGAACTCTATACGAGTCCTTCAACCATCTATCGCTTAGTTAATAAACTCAATCAAGCGCTCGAATTCTATCACATAAAAATATGCTACCCTTCCTTGACTTTTGATGGTGAAGAAGTTGATATTCGATTTTTCTTCTAATTTTATTCAGAATTAGCAGATTACGATGAATGGCCTTTTGATGATATTGGCGTCGAGGCTTTAAAAGAACTTGTTATTTTTGCATACGATTTAGTCTGTGACAAATTAAATTATTCAACGTTAAGATTCTTATTATTTTCAATCAGTATTAATCTTATCCGCTTACGACAAAATCACCGTATTTTTATTGAAAGTAATGCCGTTGATATTGTATATCAAGAATTTCTTAAATTACCTCAACAAGCGGAGCGAATGCGAGAAATCGCCCAACAACTCGGATTCGAGTTAAATTTAAAAAACATTAAACAATTATTTGTTGCTTACGCCAAAGAAGCTCTGAGTTCTCCAGTCGAAGAAGAAATGATTAACGAAACAGCCGAAGAAGTGGTTCGTCAATCAACTGAACATTTAGCTCGGATTATTCATTACCTCTCAGAGAAATACCGTGTCCCGATTGAAGATGCCGTAGGATTAGCAGGGTATTTACATAATACGGCGAACTTATTCAAGTGGGAGACCGAGACCTTTAATATTTTATACCCTTATATACCGAATTTTATTGAACGAACACAATATTATATCGGTGATTTTGTAACGGATGCTCGGCAATTAGTGCATGAATATATTGAAGCAATGAAGCTCGATTCCAGCGAGATAATGCATAACGTATTAGTCTATGAGCTGATTACCCACTGGCCTCATTTAATTAAATATCTCTTTACCGATCAAATCCGTCACATTCACTGTGCAGTAATCAGTGATAATAATATCGATCATGCTGCTTTTATGGTTGATGTGCTAAATATAAATAAACGACCTTATGTCCATTATCATGTCTACACAGGACAAGACATTGATCCATTGACCTTGGATAGTAGTGATTACGATGTAATCATTACAACCTTCCCGATCCCACCGTTGCAATATAAACCAGTCTGTTCGATTCATCGCTTCCCAACTGAAAAGGACTTCCAATTGATTGACCAGACTATATACAGTCTAGTGAATATTAAGTAAGAATCTGCTATTTTATTGATTTATTGCTTCAAAATACCTATAAAATCAGAAAGGACGTGAGCCAATGTTTGCCAATTTATTTAGTCATAAACAATATCGACAGTTGGAGTTAATTGACTACGTCTTGAAACAACCGGAAGAATTTACTAGTTTTATCGAGTTGCAAAAGAAATTTGATATTACTGAGCGAGTATTGAGACGCGATCTGCATGAAATACAAGAATTATGTGATCAGCAGCTCGAAATTAATATTGTTCATGAGTTGGTTTCGATTAAATTCAAACAAATTGCGAGCTATGATGAAGTTTTCCGGATGTTTGCTCGAGATACGATTACTTTTCAATTATTTGATGATATTATTTTTCAGCGATTCGAGAATGTGACAGATCTATTTAATCAGTATTATATTAGCCGTTCAACAGGCTACCGCTATTTAAACGAGCTGAATGATTTTTTTGAGTCACATCATATTGAAGTGGAAATCAGTAAAAATCCTCTCACCCTCGTCGGTAATGAATTAGCGGTTCGGACTTTAATTCCGCATTTCTTGACGATGTATTATCATGTCGATGAATGTCCCTTTTATCCATTCAATATGCAACAAATCCATCAGATTTTTCGCGCACTCGCGTCACGATTTTCATATTTAGAAATTTTTTCAAACGATCGAACCTTTTACTATAATATTGCCAGTAACATCGATCGAACGCTTCAAGGGCACCGAGTACCGACGAATCAGTGGCAACTTGATTCATCGTACTGGATAATCAATCATCCTGAACAAAAATATCCTCAAACCTTAGTGCAAATACTAAAAGAAATTGGGCTCGAGCCAACAGACAGCAATATCGAACAAGTATTAGTGGGGATTTGTAATAATCAAGTGATTGTAAACTCAGACCACCTGAACCTCAAAATGACGCAAGATGAAGATTTTGCCTATCAAGTGATTGAATTTTATAATCAGCTTGATGATATTTCTCAGAAGTATAATATTCAAAAATTGACCCTCGAAGTAAAGAATTTCCTTGTGATTATGGGATATAATTTGATGGCGGTTCGGGTATCTCCACCGAATATTTTGAATAGAAAACGAACCTATTCTGCAGACAATTTCTTTGATCTATTAAATCAGTTGAGTTCATCTTTTTACGAAGATGCGCGGCAAGTGATGGTTCAATTCTTTCTGCCCTTCAATAATGGCAAAAATATTTACGATCAAAATTTGATTTTATTTTATTTAATGTCCTATTGGCCGGATTTGATTATGCAACTTCGCAAGCACCAACATAAACCAAATATATTAGTCTTCTTAGAGAATGTCGCTGCAGGTCGTCAATTTCAACATTTTCTTCAATCAACCAATATGCACGACACGAATGTTCAATTAGTGACGAACCCGATTGAATTCCATGAATGCACGATGCAAAATTGGGACATTGTGATCTCAGATTACGAATTGCGTCAGATACGATGTCGTTTCTTTGTTGGCGTTGATGGTATTCCAACGAATGCTCATGTCAATCAGATTAATCGCCTAATCAAACTTTTACGTTCATCAGATGGTCAACATACTGTTGAAGAGTCTCCGAATTAATAAAATATACACTGAACATGATAAAGACCCCAGTATGCTTTCTAGATACTGGGGTTTTTGTATGTGTTGATTATTTTACTGTAATAATTAAGTCTTCGGTGGCAATCGATTGAGCAGGAACCGGTGTGACTTCGCCAAATTCATTGGCATTCGTAATAACTACCGGTGTGACGGTTGAGTACCCTGCGTCTTTAATCTTTTGCGCATCGAAAGTAATCAGTTTTTGACCTTTAGTGACGCGAGCACCTTGCTCGACAAAGGTCTCAAAGCCTTCGCCTGCGAGGTTGACGGTATCCAATCCGATATGGATTAACACTTCAACACCAGCGTCTGATTTCAGACCGATGGCATGTTTGGTGCCGAAGATCATGACCACTTCCCCGTCAAACGGCGCCACAACTTCTTCCGCACTTGGTTCGATTGCCACACCTTGACCTAACGCACCACTGGCAAAGGCTGGGTCTGGTGTATCTGCCAAGTTCATCAATTGACCGGTTAGTGGCGAAAAGATGTCTTGGGCTGTATGTTCGGATGTTTGAGTAGTGCCTTCAGTCGTTGTAGTTGGCGCTGGTGTTTCAACTTCAGCTTCCGTTGCTACTGTCGCTACAGAGGTTGGCTCTGAGTTCACAGCTTGACTCAAGCTATCACGGTGACGTTTGATATAGTGATCTAAGTCTGTCGCAATACCGCCGACTTGCGTTCCGTAGATAACTTGAACCGATTTGCCGGATTGGGTTACCCCAGCCGCACCGGTACGGCGTAAGACTGCTTGGTCCACTTTATCAGCTTCTTTAACCGTTACGCGTAGACGCGTTGCACAGTTTGAGAATTCTTCTAAGTTATTGTATCCGCCGAGACCTTCAAGGATTTGCGCAGAACGTTGTTCTTCAGGTGAAAGGTTAGCACCAGTTTTCGCATCCTCGCCAATGCCATGTGCTTCACGGTATTCATCTTTAGTACGTAGGCGAGTTGCCTCGTCGTCCGCTTCACGGCCTGGTGTTTTTAGGTCCCATTTGACAATCGCCCAACGGAAGATAACGTAATAGAGCGCTCCCCAGATGATTGAGTAAACTAATAAGATAATCCAATTGGTGCGTGCGTTACCTGGTAACATTCCGTATAGGAAGAAGTCCAAGAACCCTGCTGAGAAGGTGAAGCCAACACCAATTTTTAAGAATTGAACAATAATAACCGATAGACCGGCAAGCACCGCGTTCACTCCATAGTATAGGAACGGCGATGCGAATAAGATCGAGAATTCGATCGGTTCAGTAATCCCGGTAATAAATGATGTCAGTGATGATGATAATAGTAACCCTTTTACATCGTCTTTACGGTCTTCGCGCGCCGTGTGGTACATCGCTAGCGCAGCTGCTGGGAAACCGAATAACATCATCGGGAAGGCAAATGAGAAATATTTCGCTGCAGCTGGTGCAATTACTTCGCCCGCTTGCAATTGCGCAAAGACAATATTTTGCGCTCCGTTGACCACTTGTCCGGCCACTTCCATCGAACCACCCATCGCTGTTTGCCAGAACGGTAAGTAGAAGACGTGGTGTAAGCCAAATGGAATTAAAGCACGGTAGACATAACCGTAGAAGAACGAACCGATGGCGCCAGATCCGGCAATCGTCTCACCGAGCCAAGCAATACCCATTCCCACGTATGGCCAGACAAAGGCTAAGATAAAGCCCAGTACCAATCCAGCGACACTTGAGATAATCGGAACAAAATGTGTCCCAGCAAAGAACGATAGCGCATCGGTGAAGCGCACGTCGTAGTATTTGTTATGTAAGTACGCTACGGTCAGCCCCATTATAATCCCACCGAACACTCCCATGTTCAATGTGTCATCCATTCCGAGCACCGATCCAACGAGTCCGGTTATCCCACGCAATTCTTCGATATTTCCGAAATGTGCGATCGAGCTCGTTAACGACCGATACATCACTAAGAATCCGACAACCGCTGAGAGCCCTGCTACTTCTTTACGCTCTTTAGCAAATCCCGTCGCCACTGAAATCGCAAAAAGCAGTGACAAGTTACCGAAGATGATATCTCCGACATCCGTTAAAATAGATAGGACACCGTTTAAGAACGTTCCGTCTCCCAGAATCGATTCAAGACCATATTGCGCGACAAATGCGTCACCTGTTATGGTGGCACCGATTCCTAAGAACAAGCCCGCAACGGGCAGTAACGCGATTGGCAACATAAATGTCCGACCGAGTCGTTGCATTAAACTAAAAAAATTATCCACTAATATTCTCCCTTCTCTTGATGAGTTTTATTGAAATACGTATATTAGATGCGCTGTGCGAGGATAGCTCGTCCAGCGTTGGTAGTGTGAATTTGGTTGGTCGTAGATTGCCCACTCTCCTTTAATAATCAGTATGGCTCCCGAGTGGGAGCCATACCAATTTGTAGTCGTAGCGATGATTCAAGTAAACTGTGACTTGTAGCTGCAAAAAATTAATAATAAGTCCGTCCCTGCAGGCAGAGGCTGCGCCTATACAAGGATTCAAGCCGCAGTAATCAGCAAGCATCACACTTTTTTGTATTAGTTGATGTTCAGCTCGCTCTATTGCTCGATTCATCACTACCTACTCCGATTATACCAAATTCAAAGGCAAAGCAGAACTTTTCTCTGCAAGTATTTGTTAATTTTTTATCAAATAAGTGTATTTTCAGAAATAGTTTGTTGGAACACGGGTTGTGGAGCATTTGGGAGGCATCTTCATAGATGTTGTACACGGAGATTACGAGAACGTGCACCCGATTCTCGTATTCTCAGACGGAAGTTGCGAGAACCGATACCCCGTTCTCGTATCTTCAGACGAAAGTTGCGAGAACCGACAGCCCATTCTCGTATCTTCAGGCGAAAGTTACGAGAACCAACACGCCATTCTCGTATTCTCAGACAAAAGTTGCGAGAACCGACAGCCCAATCTCGTATCTTCAGACAAAAAACGAGAACCCGACATAGGTTCTCATTTCTCATTTCAGGTTTCTACACAAACAGTTTTTATTCTGATGATTTTCCCCGATTTTCTTTATATTAGAACCTTATTGTGATAATTCCGCCAAAATTTCTACAGATCATGCAGTTTTTCTAATAATTCCTCAGTAGTTGCTCCATCTCTAATTCTTCTTTAAAAATATTATTAAGTTACAATGAAATTTTGTCCGAACTACCACCAAATAAACCAATCGTCATCTTCTGGCTCATCCAGAAGGTCTCGGATTTAAAATATACATTAACATAGACATTTTCTCTTGTAGTTTCATAAAGTAGAATGGATAATTGTTCCAAAGCTATATCCCCCTTTCATGTATAGGTATGGAATTTCGACTATCTATTCAACTTCGCGACAATCCTTACAATATATACCCCTTAAAAACATCTCGTATTCTAACTACTCTGTCAACCACTTGATTCATCAGCTCGGGATAATTATCTTGTTTATTGAAGTTCAAGCCGGAAATGTAAGACTTGACCCTTGAGGCTTTCTTGTCGTCTAATCTTTCCCAGCGCATCCTGAATCCTAGTTTTGATTCTATTTCGTCTTTATTTTCATAGAGACTATCAAATAAATCTTTATTATCTCGAACATACAGGTCTACTCCGATACTTCCATCCTTATTAACTAAAGTAATACTGATAAGAGCTTCACTTGTACCAATTGCAACGTCATACCAGTGAGCCGTCGTGGCTTTTCTAAGATTAAATGGTTTACCTCTTTCAGTGACAACGCGATTGAATTCAGTCCAGAAGTTAAGTCTTTCGGCTTGCGTTTTAGATAAATCTCCATTTTTTACGTTTTTATTGCTCTTAATAAAATCATTAGGCTTTTCAACTATTTTAAACATTGGGGCAGGCAGAGAGTCTCCAATTCTGTATGCTTTAACCTCTAATAAGAAAAAAGATATTTCTTCTGCCATATTATTGTTAAGCCACTCAATTGCACTCTTATGTTCTTCTCGAGCTTCCTTCACAATCCAAATAATGACCGTCGCATTCAGACCTGAGGCGTAAGTAATCACTTTACCTAGATGATCATGATCCGTAGAGCCTAACTGATTTTCGATAATAATTTTTTCACCCGTCGTTTCATCAACAGCTACTAAATCGCATCGATAAGAACCAACATAGACTTCTTTGTCAATATCAGCGAGTGTCAGACCAACTGCTTCATTTAACAATTCAATATTATCCTCTTTAGCTAACCAATTAGAAAAGTTATATTGTTCATGTGCCCACAATTCTCTTATATCAACTTCTATTAATTTTCCTAAAGGAATATTCGAACTCATATTTTACCTACCTTTTCTTTATCTAAATATCAGCCATTGTATTTATTCCGCTCAATAATTTCTAATTTTCTAAAATATATAAATAAAAGAGTTAATGAACTGCTGCTAATAATGATATCTTCTATTCCCCTTTAAAAGTAACACCATTTTCTCTTAGTTTCTTCACTGTACCTTTTCCAATGCCGTCAATCGCTAGGACTTCGCGCTCATACTTGGATTGGAAGTCTTCTAATTTTCGCAAGCCTTCTAATAATAGCGGACGAACATATTGGCTAGAAATATTAGTAAAGATTCCAGTTCCAGCCAATTTATTCGCTTCTGCGTAAGAATTAAGCCAATTTACTTGCTGCGCATAATATTGATCAAAATATTCCGGATTGGTTTGCTTTAGTATTTTTTGGAAAGTCCAATACAAATATTCGGAATGCTGAAACAAACTCAACACCTCAGCAAAAGCAATCGCAAGTGACCTTTCTGAATTGGGTTGATAATATTCATCTGGTAAAAAAGAATAGACAAGAAAACTGTCAAATTCTCGTTCGATGAAAAATCGAGTGATTGTCGGATTAATCTTTAATAACTTCTTAATAATCCGTTCAGCATATTGAATATCTTGATCGAGAATCAAACTGACTGCCATGTAGAACAACATTTGATCGTCTTCTTGATGCATGGGCTCTTTTTTGAAAAAACTCCGAGCTTTTTTATGCTGGAAGGATAGTACATAAGTCCCCATCAAACTATAACGGGCTCCCAAATTATCATTAGGATTATTACGTAACAATTCTTTTGCTGTATTCTCAGCCTTTCCTAAAAGATATTCTTGCTTATAGAAGTCTAACAAAAATTTACGGGCACGAAAATAAGGGCGATTCTCAATTCGCGCATAAGACGACTCTTTGATTGATTGACGATGAGTTTTAAAGTATTCAGCCGTCTTTTCTTCGATGTACGGAATGGCTCCCATCTCACCGTAGCGCTCAAGGCATAAAGCACAATAGATATCCAAGTTGTGAGGGTCCAACTGATTTGCCTCTTCTAATAATGCTAAGCGCTCGTCAGCATCTTCATAATCTAATGCCATTTCTAACAAATCCAAAGCTCTATCAGTATCATCTTCCGGTTCATCAATCAAACCAGCATTAAATTGAGTTACATAATAGTTAATTGCCTCATCAATGTTCTCAAATTCATCCTCATGTTGGTCTAGAAAAACTTGTAACTGTCTAAAAAAAGCTTCTGTTTCGCGTGACATAAAATCTTTCCTTTCTCAGTCTTAAATACTAATAAGTTTCTACTTTTATACCGATATTACTTATTAGCGCACTTAATTATTATATTTTCATTTATTATCCAACTGGCTAAAGTATACCAAATTAAGAGATGCAGAACTATGGCATGCTGTTAAACATAGTCCGATTTCTCTAGAGTTGTGGAAATATGTTCCATAGCTATAGATTCAGCTTAACTCTTATATTTAAAATCTTTCTCCGTTTTACTGATCTCAGGCCGAGGTTATGAGGACGGAGAACACATTCTCGTATTTTTCACATCGTCTGCATTGTATGTCTAAAGAAATAATGGTATTATACCTTTAGAAAGGTGTGGTTTTAATGCCGAAAATTCAATCAAGTACAGATTTAAGAAATAACTATAATGATATTTCTAATTTTTGCAATGAAACCAATTCTCCCGTATTTATTACCAAAAATGGTCGTGGAGATTTGGCGGTAATGAGTATCCAAGCCTATGAACGGTTAATCGGAAAACATGAACTTTATTCTTTATTAAAAGCCAGTGAGCAGGATGTTAGTACCAGTCGAACCAAGCCACTCAAAGACGTCATGAACGATTTAAGAGAAGAGTTGACAAATGAATGAGTATCGCATTGAAGTTACTGAATCAGCACAAAATGATTTAAGAGAGATTGTTCGCTATATTCAAACGGATTTGACTTCTCCAGGTACAGCTGAACATTTTCTTGATGGTATTGAAAAAATGCTCGAGCAATTAGCATTTATGCCTCAAAAATTCCAATACGTTAGAGATGACTACTTAGCTAGTAAGGGGTATCGTTATACACGTTATAAAAAATATCTTATCTTCGATACAGTTGATGACAGTCACCATTTTGTGTATATCCATCGGATTCTACACTCATCAAGACAATGGGAATATCTTATTTAGAGACACTCTCAATCCGAGAGTGTTTTTTGATGGAACGATAATCTGAATTTTGAAAAGTTTAAGTATTTACTGTACGGTCAGAATATTGTCAAAAATGATGATTTTGTAGGCAGTTCTCCTGTTACGGAACTAACTTTATGAGAATGAACAGTTTGTTCTACTAATCTTGAACGAAAAATAGTAGAACCGCAACGCCGTTCTACTAATCTTGGACGAAAAATAGTAGAACCGCAACGCCGTTCTACTAATCTCGAACGAAAAATAGTAGAACCGCAACGCCGTTCTACTAATCTCGGGCGAAAGTTAGGAGAACCAGGACGCCGTTCTACTAATCTCGGGCGAAAGTTAGGAGAACCAGGACGCCGTTCTACTAATCTCAAGCGAAAGTTACGACAACCGACACGCCATTCTCGTATTCTCAGACAGAAGTTGCGACAACCGACACGCCATTCTCGTATTCTCAGACAGAAGTTGCGAGAACCGACACGCCATTCTCGTATTCTCAAGCGAAAGTTACGACAACCGACACGCCATTCTCGTATTCTCAGAACGAAGTTACTCCGAACTACCTTGAAGCGACTTGATTCAAGCAGTCTTCCTCTATACCGACCCAACCCTCTGCCAATCACTTCCCAATGAACTGGAGGAAATCCGCGATGATAGCTTGATAAGCAGGGAGCCCCAAAATCAAACGGCTACCAGCATGAACAGCATTTGGAACTTCTTGATAACGGGTATAGGCTGGCGTCCTATCTGCCATAGCGATACTGTGGTGGGGTAAAATCAATGTGTCGCGACTGCCATGAATGAAGAGAATCGGACACTGGTTGTCTGCCATCGCCTTGATGGGTCGCGTATCACCTAAGCGAAAGCCATACAAGATCCAGGTTACTAGGCTAATACCTGGTAGGAAGATTTTCGAATAGTAACGTCCATACGCTTCCAAGATCAATTGGCGTAAGTCCGCAAAACCACAATCCGCTACTACAAAGTCCAACTTCGGTTGGTAGGCTAGAACGGATAAGGAAGTCGCTGACCCCATCGACTCCCCATGTAAGCCGAGTTCAATGGAAGCTCCATAACGCTTATAACAATCCTCAATAATGGCGAGTAAGTCCTTCCCCTCTAAGTAACCAATAGAGACGGCAGTAACAGGATTCTCTCCATGTCCCCGAGCATCATAGATGATACAATGATAGCCCAGCGCACGATAGACTGGGACATATTTGGCTGCGCCTAGACGGTTAGAAGTATATCCGTGGGAAATAATCACATAGCGCCTAGAAGGTTGATCTGCTAGAATCCGTTCGACCTTCAAGGGATACCCTTTCCATCCTTTGACCTGGTAGCTTTCACGCGGTAATTGGTCAAAGTCAAGCCACATCTGCTTGTCTTCTTCATATTGGCGTTCTTGGTCTAAAGTGACCGTCTTAGGAAAGGCGAGCATCCGCGCAAAATAATAGGAAAAACCTAAATAAATGATCACCGCTAAGATAAGAATTCCCACTATCCCCCAAGTAAATACTTGCCACATTTGTATCTTTCACCCTTTCAAATTACTGCCACTCAATCCCCAGCCGCTGCTTTTCAAGAAACTTGTTTGTTATGAATTTCCTATTTATTTTCCCTATTGATCGAAGATCTGTAACAGATCGGTAGGTTGTGAGATGATATAATCCGCCTTCGCAGCTTGAAGTTCTGCTTGACTGCCATAGCCATACAGAACCCCAACCGTTGTCAGACTCAGCTCATTACCCGCTAAGACATCAAACTTACGGTCCCCCACCATCACGACCTGGTCCGAAGCTGGATTCCCCAATACTTGCAAGACATAACGGATCACATCCAGCTTGTGTGAGCGAACCCCGTCAAAGGTCGCACCCCCGATATAATCAAAGTAATCCGTTAATTTGTAATGTGCCAGAATCCGTTCAGCGAAAACTTCTGGTTTAGAAGTCGCTAAAGCGATCATCTTACCCTGACTCTTCAATTGGTCTAAGACCGTCTTGATTCCTGGATAGACCGTATTTTCGAACAAACCAGTGGCCCCATAATACTCACGGTAATAATCTATAGCCTCTTTGGCTTGCATCTCATTCAAATTGAAAAAATCCATAAAAGAGTCCAGTAAAGGCGGGCCAATAAAAGGGTAGAGCTGACGACGGTCTTCCACTTCGATACCAAAGTGTTTCAAGGTATATTGAACACCACTAGTAATACCGACTCCCGGATCCACAAGGGTGCCGTCTAAATCAAATAAATAATACTGCATAAAATCTCTCACTTTCTCATCAAGTCCAAGATTGCCTTGGAATCAACTGTTTGGGTCCAGTGAACTGAGGACCCTACTTGCTTATCTTGTAGAATGGCAGCTTGTTCATCAACTGTCAAGTTCAGCACCACTTGTTCAAAAGCTGAAGGGTGAATCAAATAAGCAGCTGCCATGAGGTCAAAGAACTTGATAACTTGCGGCATTTGTCCCCCATGTAGGTCAAGCAAGAAAGGTTGGACAAGGGGGCCAATTGCTTGCCAGACTGGCCATTCCCTGACCGTATCCATCTCAAAGGACACTTGCTTACCGACCTCTAAAGGAATGATCGTTTTGGCACATTCGAGCGACATCACTTTGCGGGTTGCTTGAGGATCAAAACCAAAATTAAATTCCACCCGGTCTCCGTAATTACCTGGTCCCAGACAGCCACCCATCATTATGATTTGATCAAGCTTATCGATTAAGTCGGGGGCCTGATCCATCACGTACTGCACATTCGTCAAAGGACCCAAGGTCAGTAAGGTTATTGGACCTTGGCTCGTTCTCAGAAGATGAATGAGTTGATTAAGTGACCCCGTTTCAACCGGTGACTCTTCCTGGTCGAAGAAGCCAGCTCGACTTCGATCAGTTACTGAACTAGTACCCAACTGGCCTTGGCTTTTCAAGTCAGAATGGCTTGAAATCATGTAGCGGCTCTCCCGGTCGAGCCCCTTGATGACCGGCACCTTTAGGCCCAACTGGTGCGCAATATTGACCAAATTTTGACTGACAATCGGCAAGCATGTATTTCCCCCGACTGCTGATAGAGCCACAATTTCCCAAGAGGAAGAGGCTGCTAATAGGGCAATCGCCACCGCATCATCCAGCCCAGGATCCGTATCAACCCAAACCTGTCGCATAATGAGACCTCCTTATTCAATCTATTCATGCAAACCTACAAAAAGGCCAAGTTCTCACTCAGCCTTATCTCGGTCGATAGTTTCGCCTATATATCGCGTCTTCTTCCTTTATACTCGAATCTTAGTGCTTAATAAAAGTATTATAGAGGTAAAAACCTGCGATAATAGCAAGTCCAACTAGATAAAATATTCCTAGGACAATGAGAGCGTCTAACCAGGTCTTCACTCTAAACCAGCCGGATACAAGGAGGAGTGGATAGACCGTGACCAACATGGCAAGATGATGGACAATCAGTTACTTAGTGAAGGACCACCCTTCGATTTCATAGAGGACAGACGCTGCTGCAACTACTGTCATAATCAAGCCTGCAACGAAGACACCCTTCACTTCTTGGGGCGCTTTGCCTTGATTTTTCATTAGGAGCGAAATTGCGGTCATTACAATCAATGGCCCAATCCCACGAATAAATGCCTGCATCAAATACTTCATCTTAATTCCTCCTTTATTCATATCCTATCATTGACCCATTTCCAACAGCTTTTTCTTCCTCTTTATTTTATCAAAAAAACAAGATGGATGTAAATTGTTAACGCTATTCGACGAGACCACACCCTGCCTAAGAAACTCAAAAAAAAGCCCAAGAGCAGCTTAAGCTACTCTTGAGACTCTCAAAATCTTAATGTTCGTTAGGATCATTCTTAGCGTCTTCGTGCGTTGGATGAACAGTGCCTGCCACATGGTCAGGACCTGCATAGACTGTGTATAACTTCAATGGTTGGTCACCAATGTTAGTAACATTATGCCAAGTATCCGCCGGAACAAAGATTGCATCATCATCTGATACTTCTTGTTCAAAGGTCAAATTATCTTCAGCATCGCCCATTTGACAAAGTCCTTTACCTGATTCAATGCGTAGAAATTGGTCGATCCCATGATGGATCTCAAGACCAATATCATCACCTGTCGCAATTGACATTACCGTTACTTGTAACTTATCACCTGTCCAAATCGTCGTCCGATAGTTCTCATTCTCGATGGAATAATCTTCGATATTGACGATATAAGGCTCTTTACCATGATCTTTATAATCAAATGTCATCCCTGATGCACTTCCTTTATTAATATTCGTCGAGTTCATCAAGAAATACTCCTTAACAACTCGACTATGTTCACTTTATCACGATATGATCAGATACGCAAAGAAAATGCTTTCAGGAAAAAGATAGAGTCGAGATAATGAACTGGGAATTAGTTTGTTCAATTTTTGAAAACTTACCCAACTTTATAGTCTCATTACCAATCAATAACACGACTCATGACAAACAAAAATACACTTGATATTTCCATAAAATACCAAGTGTATTATAGCTTTATGTCCCCTGTAGGACTCGAACCTACGACCCTCTGATTAAGAGTCAGATGCTCTACCACTAAGCTAAGGAGACTTTTTTGTGAACAAAATTATTGTACTACTAACTCAGATTGAATGAAAGGATTTTTTGTATTTTTTCGTTTTTAACTGATCCAATACGACCCATTATTAATGCCCCCACTGATTCATGGGAGTAATTTTTATTTACTTCTTAGTTCCTATATCTTCTTCCTTGGAGACCCGTTTTTCTTTGATGAACATATCGATGATCACTGCAAGCAGAGCTGGAATCCATGCGTAAATCCATAAATCCCAGACAAAGCTCATTAGTAAGACAACCACAGCAGCAACTACATATAAAATACCTGTTCTGATGTCCTGCGCCCTCCTTAACGTATCTTACATTACAATCAGTCATTAATGAGATAATCGCTTAACAATTACCTCGCAATATTATAAAATCGTCTTTTTGACTGATCAAGCAAGTTACTTAGACTTGATTAAGGTTTCACTTATCACTTCGAATTAAGTTGATGAGACAATCTTTGTAGGGGCTTTCTCTTGAAGAGATTCAAGCGCCTGAGTTGAATATGCTTGACGCACGGTGAGGGTGTAAGGGCGATCTTTACTTTCAAATGAAACAAGTTGGCCTTGCTTCAAATCAATCTCAATAGATTGAATGCTTTCCCAAGGAATGCAGCGTAGCCAGAGGCTACGACCAGGTAGATAATAGATACCCTTGTCGTGAATCCCACGGTCAGAATACGCTGAATAAAGATAGATTCCACAGATCAAGGCTAGCCAAACATCCCATACGCTAGACCCAAAACTCAAGCCCACCCACACCAAAATGGCAAGGCTTAACAGGAGAGCTAGCTTCAGTGGTGGGGTAAGTTTAGCAGAATACTGGCAGTCCATTCGAATCTTAAAATTTCTGGCGGCCAATAGTCCCACAAGGATACTGATTACTATTGCCAAAACACTTCGCGCTTGCATATTATGAACTCCTTCTTAGTCCTAAATTTCATAAAGAACATCTCAATTAGTCATGAATAGATTGTAGCATATAGGATTATAGAACAAAAAAAATAAAGGTCCTGAAAAAATCTCTAGCCAAAATAAAGAGATTATCGTCACAATGGTAGTGCAGATAGATTCAATATGATGCTAGTAGACACAAACTTGTTCTAGGATCATATCGATGAGAGAGAGAAAGTCAAAACTCTAGAAAATTCTAGAGTGCTTTAAAGGATCACCCCCGCGTGTGCGGGAAAGACGTGAATCAAAAGACAGCCGAGGTAATACTGTTAGGATCACCCCCGCGTGTGCGGGAAAGACCTTCTGCCAAAAACATCGCTCCTTTCTATTTAAGGATCACCCCCGCGTGTGCGGGAAAGACTCATCATACGGTTCTATTATTAAATAAGGTGAGGGATCACCCCCGCGTGTGCGGGAAAGACCCCTGTAAATCTTCCTCTTTAACAAACGTTCCAGGATCACCCCCGCGTGTGCGGGAAAGACATTGGGCTAACGGACGCGTTTTTACTTTGTCAAGGATCACCCCCGCGTGTGCGGGAAAGACTCATTAATTGACCGAAGAATGATATCCTGACCGGGATCACCCCCGCGTGTGCGGGAAAGACTCCTTTGGAGGTTGAGGTCGGTAAATTCGCACGGGATCACCCCCGCGTGTGCGGGAAAGACTATCCACTTTCAAACGTGTTTATAATCCAATCGGGATCACCCCCGCGTGTGCGGGAAAGACTTGAGATATACGCTGATGAAGGCGCGCGTTACAGGATCACCCCCGCGTGTGCGGGAAAGACATTAAAAGATCCCTTTAGTATCATGCATCACTATTAATAATGTCTTGAAATAAATTCACTTTTGTAGACAATTCATAGATTAATTTGGAATCATCCAAGGCTCGATATGGAACCTCTTTATTTATTCCATAAAATTGCAGAACAGTCTCTAATTTATAGTCATTAAGGTACATGTTTTCTTTTCTGACCAGTTTTTTTAAATCAATAGCCTTATTCATTATATGCCCTTTATTCAATTGTTTTAACGTCTTATTTATGAACTCTAAATCAAAATTTACCCCATACCCAATGATTAGATCATCACCTATAAACTTTAAAAAATCATCCAATACTTTCTCGATAGGGAGTCCTTCCTTTTTTAATGCTTGGGAAGTAATCCCCGTTAATTGAATGATATTTTCAGGCACTACGTTATCAGTTCTTACCAAAGAAGAAAACATTGTCACTTTAGTCGGTTCTACTGATAAAGCGGCAACTTCAATTATAGAGTGTGAGTTTGAATCAAGCCCTTCTGTCTCAATATCAATTACCGTATAAGGTATGAATGGCTTTACTTTTGGAGCTAGACTGCCTTGTTTTTTTCTAGCATAGTGAATCTTAGATGCATTGCTGAATCCAAATCCCTCTTCATCTTGATCATTATTTTCAGATACAGGTATACTTACCAAAGGTAGACCATCTAAATATGCAACACTTCTTTCAGTATTCAACGTTCTAAAATCATACCCGATTTCGTTCCGACAGGCATAACTTAGAGTCGCTTCACCGGTTCCAACGCTCTGCTGGACTCTCTCCCACAAATTTTCTCTAATCTTAGGATTAAAATTACCAATATAAACACCTGTAGCAATTTCTTGCATCCATTTTGACAAATCACCTCTTAAAGATGGTGAAGATTTCTTTAATGTAATGACGGTTATGGGCAATTTCTTTCATCCTCACTGTAGTTTACCCCAAATCTGACCAACCGATCCTTGTCATCCCATAATTCCATTGTTACAATCTCAAGTTGATCATCGTCCTCAACATCCAAGAGATACTGAATATCCTTGACGATTTTTTTCATAAGCTTCCCATCTACAAAAGAATCTCTCATATACTGCCTTGAAATCCTCCCAATATCATCTTCCCGAGAACAAGTTGAAGCAATCTTGAAAGCAATTGGTATAGTAAAAGTTGTCTTATATAAATCCGCTATATCATAAACAAACGACCTGTCATGTCCTGTATGTACGAACCCAAGTCCTGGGGATAGGCCTAAAGCAACAATGACACTATGTACAACGCCGTAAAGACAGACATTACATGCAGATAGAGCCTGATTCACTACATCGCCATCTTCGAAATGCTCTGGATCATAGTCCCGCATAGTCCACTCTACATTGAATTGATTTGAGAATTTTCGGTAAACTTTCCTAACTCTAGCTCCTTCTCGTCCCCTTAACTGCTGCATTGTAAGGGTTGAAACATCCTCAGTTGGAAATCTTAAACAATACATCCTTCTTGCAACATTTAATCTTAATCGATTATTTGAAACTAACTTCGCTTGTTTCTCTAGTAAACGAGTCGAACGAGCTAAAGGTCGCCCATTTGCATAATATCGAACACCACGCTCTCCAATCCATATAACACTCGTCCCAATCTCTCCAATTAATTCAATTGCTCGATGACTAATATCTATGCCCGGTCCTAATAATAAGACTCCTATCATCGCTGCAGGAATCTTAATTAATCCATTTTTATCACGTACAGTTATAGCACCATCTTGCCTATTAACTTTAGCACGTTCTAAATAAATGAAACTAACTCGGTCTCCAATTCTAGGAAGAACAGATAAAGATAACTTTTGAGCCTTATATATCGGATTCATAGTTAACCTCTAGGAATAATTGTCATTAAACCAAAACCATACGCCTTTTTCCTTCCGAAACCATTTATCAAGGTCTCTCGAAACTGATTTTTATCTATGACTTTAAGCTTACCTTGATAAGTTGCTTTAACCAACCGAATATCTCTCTGGTTTGACTTCTTTAAGAGTGCATACCCCCGATCAATAATCATGAATTCATCAGATTTAAGTTCAAAACCATTCTTTACAGAACGGTTCATCAAAAATAATTCCTGGTGCTTATTCGTAATATGAGGAACTACTCTCCCTCTTTTAGAATCAGACTCATCTTTAATGGAAACAGTTGGATTTAAAGTGACTCGGAATTGGGCTTCCATCCCATCATAAATGCTACCCAAAAATGCATCGTAATTTTTGCATAATGCCGTCCCTTTTACACCATATTTCTCAAGCAAGTTTAGTTCAGGTTCTTTTTGGCTCAGAACAAGTAAATAATCTTTCCCATTCAAAGTGTCCACCCGCCAAAGCTTTCTAGTTCGAACTTGATTGTCAATCTCATAGGGATAGGACTGTTCAACCCAGTTGTGATATGCGCCAACATGAGAAAGATCTTTAATTTTTCTCCGATTATTTTTATCAATTTCTACTCTAGATAGATACACTTCCTTCACCTCCTAAAGCAGAAAATGCATCATGCTCACTGTATTTATTTTCTATTTTAATATTCAAATAAGACTCATACCTATAATTAAATTTGCGCCCCTTCTGATTAAACGATTCGGGTCGATCTTTACGGATAAAAACTGCCTGATCAGGTACTAGATATGCATCCAAGTAAACAGAAAGGTTACTTGAATACTTTTTTCGATACCAATCACTTGCCTGCCAAGGATATCTTGAAAGTATTTGCGGAATATCCTCATCGTGAATGCCTTGAAAAAAATCGGCAGTCAACGGTAGAGTGCGGCGTCCTAGAAATGGCTGAAAATATGGACTAAGTAACGCATCCTTAATTTCCGTTATAAACCTATCATCTTTATGATTAAGTGCGACTAGAAAGATTGCATCCTCTATATAGTAACGGTTTGTTACATATGTTCTGTCAAAATTACCATTATTTTTATACTTCTTAGCAATATGGTAATCCCTAAGTATCTTACCTTTCTGATCAACCCGGACTCCAAAATTTAAATCATTTAGTTTTTTTATCTTTTGGGTCTCGTTTCTCCTATATCCCAAACTGGCCGCAATCATTCCAATAATAGCACTCTTCGATGGATAGAGGTCAGTGTGTCTGGTCTCAAAGTGAGAATCGGTTCCATAAGATTGTAAAGGTCCCGACAGCTTTAATAAAATAGTTGTCATTAAGACTCACTCATTTCTGGTAATATCTCTTTTAATTTATCAGTTAGAAGATGCTTTAATTCGTCTAAATTACGACTGTCTTGCCCTCCAAAATCCGAATAATCTGCATCATTTAATACCAAGTAATAAGTTGATATAGGTTCATCCGCTATTTTGGAAACATTTAAGCTT
Source organism: Falseniella ignava (assembly GCF_002847645.1). NCBI lineage: Bacteria > Bacillati > Bacillota > Bacilli > Lactobacillales > Aerococcaceae > Falseniella > Falseniella ignava. The sequence continues at coordinate 20,396 of NZ_PKHE01000013.1, read as the reverse complement.
TCTTTAAATAACTTATCAATTGATTCATCCACATAACCTTTGGATGAACAAATAGGTTTTTCAAAAGCTGTTACTAAATTAATTGGCCGATCAGATCTGATTTGGACAAGTAGGGCTTGTGGGAGAGTTTGATTAGCAAATGTCGTAACTTTTCCAGTTGGCAATGATTTCACAAAGGCATCTAAAAATAAATTTACAGTATTAATAGTTGCTTCCTTATTATTAATTTGGTGGGTTAATTCATGAAGTGCAATGTTAGCATAACGATAAAGTGTGGAAGAATTGAATTCAATCGTCCCCAACATACCTGCTCCTGCATTATCCTCAGGAGATAAATCATCGATAGCAGTGAAAAAATCAAATTCCGTGTCGACAGCGTGAGTTGAAATTGCGTGGGCTACTTGACAGGAAGCATCTTCGTTTAATGATGGATCATCCGCAACCATACGTCCAAATAATGCAATATCAATTGCTGGATTATCTCGAAGAATCGCTTGTAAATTCTTCTTGTCAGTTTCTTGACTAATAGCAGCTTCTGCTAGTCTTTGAGCCTGTATATCCCCAAGGAAAAAAAGTGCTTTTGCTTTAAGATCTTTTGTCTTTATATTTGCTTTATTTAGAATATCATCTGCCATTATTATTGCAGGCTCATAGGAAATTTTCGGATCAATTTCTTGAATCTTCTGAGCAATATAATTCACTATATTTAGTGTCCTCACCCCTACGTTTGATACATTCCCGTATTCCTTAAAATAATCTCGCATTGCCTTCTTCCATGACTGTGAACTTACTCTTGATCTTCTAACACCACCATATTGAGCCGTTTTGGGGCTTCCTGTATCATCTCGATTAATATTTGAAGGGGGTAATGTCTGAATAGCATGTACATCTAAAAAAACTCTATTCTTCATAATTTTGATCTTCTCCTTTAAAGTTAGTTCGATAATACTCACGCGACCAATTTAATTTTATGTTCTCATCATATCCTTTCAAATACCAAAATAAATCCTGACTTAGCTTAGCATAATTCACTTTCCCTGTTTCCTTTTCTCTTGATCTTAACAGTTTAATAAGTTGTCTTAAATGATGTATTAATTCCTCATAAGTTGCAGAAGTAACCAATGTATTAAATCGATGATCGATTGATTTTTTCGAGTCCTCTGTTCGGAGGACCTTTAATGATTTCCCCATATTCATATAAGAGTCTTCTAAATTTAAAATACTAGTTGAAAGCCCCTGTTGGTGAAGTGAATAGAGTTGCAATGTTGTAAGGATCGCTTGTTCGTATGCTGTAAATGAGCTATTAGTTCCTAAATAAGTCTGTGGCAAGTTTTCAAACAGTACTGGCCACACCTCTGAATTACCCCTTACTGACCTACCAAGAGAATTTCTTAGTTTAGCTAAAGTTGCCTTCCCTGTAGGATGATCATATGTACTGGATAACTTTTTTAATATATTATACGTTACATGATAAATAGAAACTTCATTTTCTTGAACTTTCATCCATTATTTCCTCCTTTTTACTAAGCCCAAGTTCCTTATACAAGAAATATTTAAACTTATTATATACCGTTATAATGTTTTTCCTACCTCCTTCATTATCCGGGATACCAATGAAATCTCGACTTGTTCCTTGGACAACATGAGTCTTTGCTTGTTGATCGACAATTATACTTAACTGATCATACCACTCTAATACTTTATTATCTTTCGAATCAAAAACTTCAATTGTCGCAATCCATTCTCTAAAAGGTTGATCAACCAAACTAAATAAAGATTCAACAAATTGATCTAATTGCACCTTATTTTTGACACCTCTAATTTCAAAAATATCTCTCAAAAATTCGCGATAGGTATATCCTATAACTTTCTTCGTTTTCTCAACAGCTTCATCGATACGTGGTATCCAATAGTTATCTTCAGTATCCGCTAACAGAATATCTTTTACATTCAGTGAATCACAAATCTCATCTACTGGAACCCATGAAGTAGCGTTACCATCATCTTTCATACTGATTGATTGGAGCTTTACAACTTTTTCTGATATGAATTCTTCATCAATTAACCAATTGAGCCAATCGATGAGACCGGGTCGTCTTTGCCCATCAGAAAAGGATGATGGACTGGCAACTAAACCAATAGAACGCCATAATGCTTGATTTGCTGGATGCTTACGAGGTGTAAATTTTTTGGTTTTGTCGTTATGTTTCCATAAGGTCATAGGTTCTAAAAATTGATCTTCATGTTCTAAATCTGGTAACTTGACTATTTGACACGAGAAAGGCCGATTAATATCAATCTCTGGATCAATATAGATAGCACGACTCCATAAGGTATATAGTTCAGCTAAATTATCGATAGGTGCCCCTGAAAAATAAGCCTTAATTTTATCTTCACTATCATATTCCCAACAGGGTCTTTGGATTGAAGCGCGATACTCTCTCTGTGGGTGTAAGATAATATAATTTACCATTAACGTTTCAAATAAATTCTTTTCTTCTATATAGATACCACCTATGTCAAATAGCCATCCTTTTGAGGCTTTGTACTTGTCAGAACCAAATATCACTTTATCGGCTAAACCTGTATAACTCTGATAAGTAATAAGCCATCGTACTACTTCAGATTCATTTAATATGTTTTTATTATCATTAAACTCTGATTTAGGTGAAAATAATGCTATTTTATTATCACTTTCTGAAATGAGACGATTAATATTCTTGCCTGAAATTTTTGAGCCGCTTGATTTATTTATCTTATCTTGCGAAATATCACTTTCCTTCACCTGAAAAAAAGGATATTTCTCGTCAAACAAATAAAATCGGTCCTGCCACTTGTCCAAATATTTTTGAATACTTTCAGTAAAGCTCCCTCGTCGATATAAATTGAGCCATGTAGTCATCAACGCTTCTTCATATTGCTCTTGCTCAAATGTATCTACACTATTGGCTGGAAAAAAATGAGCATTTAGCTCTATTTGTTCATATATTGATCCCTCATCATCAAAACGACTATATACAGTATGAAGGATTGATAATAGAAATCTCAGTAACGCAAAATTCTGAGTCCGTGTATCTCCAGCTAGGCATTTATAATGGTGGGCATTCTCGAAAAATTCTTTCAAAGATACTTCTTTACTATTTCCCCTTTCATCCATAACAACCGGTATCCAAGCTTCTTCTAACAAATTAAAACGACTCACTCTCTTTCACCCTTTCATATGTAAGCCCTTTACTTAAAGTATACATTAATCTATAACCATTTAAAACTGTTTCAAGATCTTCATTAAGAATAATACCTAAAGATCCCTTTAACCATGTGTTATTTTGCCAGTCTCTTAAATATCTTAAATTGAGGACCTCTAGATCTTTGATCGTTTCTGAAACATTGTATGGTTGAGTTAAGGCTAGAGGCAAAGTAATGGTCTCCAGAGATAGCCGTTTGCTCACGCCATAATCTTCGATCTTTCCAGAAATATCTTCATCGCTGTCTATGAAGGTGTAACCCATGCCCTTCTTCTTAACTAAAATAACCTCAATCGTTTCTTGTGTATCTCGAACTTGAGCATAAGAATATTCCTCACTTTCATCAGGATGAGAATTTTTCAATAATCCATTTAATGAAACTTTTTTTCGAAGTGGACTTGGATAGAGAGGATCACTGATTCTAAATTTCTTAGCTTTTGATTCTTTATTCGCAATTTTATTGTCGTGATCTTCTTTCATGGTGGACAAAGCCTCAATATTTTCAGTCTGATAGACTTTCTGTACTAAGGGAGAGATATCTTCAGGTAATAATAATGTGTCTGGTAAATATAATTGTGTCTTTGCTAAGATATAGTTCCCATATATATGTACAGATCCTGGTTCAAAATCAAAGGACGGACTTGTATCTAGTACATAGAATACAGGTGTTTGAAATCCTATGGGACGTTCAATCATATGTCGATGCAGACGCCCTACTCTTTGAATCAACAAGTCCATTGGAGCTAAATCACTTATCAAACAATCAAAATCGATATCTAATGATTGTTCAATAACTTGAGTTCCAATAATCAACTTATTCGATGGTCGGTCGGCACCTTTTCCAATTTCACTCATTAATTGTTTCTCTTTTTGTATTCGATGTGTAGCTAAATATTTCGAATGTAATAAAAATATACGTTCTTCCCCAAATAACTCTACACATTCTTCGAAGAGTTCTTGCGCTCGCTGAACTGTATTGACGATCAAGCCAATAATGCCGCCCTTGCTCATTAAAATCTTTAGCTGTCCCATTAATTCTATTGACGATATTTTTTGAATAGTGACAAGGAGAGAGCGGTTTCCTTTTTGAAAATTATTGAATTGGCGAACCCTATCACCGTCTGAATAGGTCATGAGAGGATAGGCGCTAGAGCTCATCATCTCATCCGTTAAACGAAGATTTTTGCCTTTAATACCTCTTCCTTTCATATATGCATGTATGAATTCTTGTCGCTTCTGTACTGGTAGGGTTGCCGATAATATGATGACCGGCACACCATACGCTCCCATCCACACTAAGGCCTCTAAGAGATATTGATCCATATAAGCATCATACGCATGAACTTCATCGATGATGACAACCTTCCTTGAAAAACCGAGGTGACGCAATGCTAGATGCTTCTGCTTAAGTCCGACCATCAAAAACTGGTCAACTGTTCCTACAACAAAATCATCTAAAATAGAAGTTTTCCTTCCTGTAAACCACTGATTTACAATGACTGATTCATCATCTGTCTGATTATCAACACCAATACTTTGAGCTGATGATTCTTCAATGACATTAAGAGCTGATTTACCATGTTTTAGTAAATCAAAAGTGGTATTTAAATTAGCTTTTCCATGGACCAATTGAATCGAAGCAACTTCAAGACTAGAGCCAGCGTATTTTTTTAACCACCCCAATACCCTAGGAAAAATTCCATTAGATGTTGCTTGAGTAGGTAGACCAAAAAATATTCCACTTCTCCCAGTTTTGTTCATAAGTTGCTCTGCTAATATTAAAGCTGCTTCTGTCTTTCCCTCTCCCATTGGAGCTTCTAAAATTACAATTCCTGGATTATCTATATCATCAGTCTCCTCTGCAACCTGCATTTGAAAACTTCTTGGTGAAAATCCAAAACGATCTTGATACATCTGAGATATAGACTCATAGCCAACTTTCTCGATTGGGAAAGTTTTGAACCATTTTTCCCATCCAGATCTTAGCCTCAATGCTTGATCTACGGATTGGTCTAAACCAATATCAAATAATGGAAAATAATTCTCATTACTCGAAATCCAGTCTGCCATTATCAATAATCCAGATAATATCAACTGCCCAGCTTGAGTAAACTCTGGAATGTCTTCTGCTGATTCAAAATAACTAAGGTTAAGAGCACGTTCAAAAAGCTTGTATTGTTCTGAATTCCATAATTGATAAATAGGATCTTCGGAATTCTCCGTCTGAAAATAATTATTTTCGTAACTTCTTTGAATCTTAATCTCAGAAAGATCATTAACTGGTCTGCCGTGATGTCCCCCAACAATCGAAGCAATTCCGCTATTCACACCAAATTTAGTAAGTAAGTATTGTCCAGCTAAAGCATGCGGTGATTTCTTTCTAAAAATACTATTAAAATCAGATATATCTTTGAATCCAAATCCCTGTAATTTTTCCAACAGGGGATAATTTAAATCATCTGAATAGTTATAACCTGGTAACGTTTGAAAACAGGGAGTCGCTTTCCCAAGATCATGAATAGCTCCCAGGAATTGAACTACTTGTTTAGCGGTAGTCGCATTCCCAAAAGACATAGACCCAACCAAAAATTCTTTTTGCCCGGGATTGAGCCAATGTTCCCATAGCATACCTATGATCTCTCTAGTATCTTCTAAATGCTGCCCTAGTGGCAACCATCTCAGACAGCCTTTTTGTTCATTTTTCTTGGCCCAAAAGACATTATTTACAGTATAAATATGAATCACCTCTTGAGTAAAACACTAGACCAATTAGCATCCACTTTAACTTTAATTCATCAATAGTTTTTTAAAAGAAGTTAGGAGACAGTTCTAAAAATAATTCTATCATATTTTATAATGGTTTATTAATATAAAAAGGTTTTTAATCATTAATCAGCAATCTATAAAAAACCAATCTTATCTAACTTACCCCAAGTAAAAAAGCCACCCGCCCTCGCTATTGGCCACTATAGTGCCCCCAAAAAAGTTGGACCAGAAATCTAACTTTTTGGGGGTGTTTATATTGGCAAAATATAGTTACGAATTTAAACGAAAGATTGTCGAAGAATATTTAGAAGGTGTTGGCAGTTACAAATATTTGACTAAAAAATAATTCCATTCAGGATTTTATTTCTTTATTAATTGCGATGAATGTAGTTATTAAAAGTCAAAACTTAAAAACTTATTACCTAAAGAGCATTAAAGAGTCCTTCGAAGGAAGAATGATTAGAGATGCTCATCTTTATAGATCATCCCGAGCCTTGAACCAGACGTATAAGTTTTTCAACTTAGTGTAAAATAACTGTTGGTAAGCTAAAAGCAAAAAAGATAACCCTCTGCTATACTGTTAGTAACCAAAACACACAGAAAGTTAGAGGGTTATCCATGAATATTGTAACACAAGTTATGCAAGAAATTAGTAAAATGATGACAGATTTATATCATCAAGCGATTCAAGGGGAAGTAGACTTTTCAACGTGTATCAAAACCATTCGCGATACGATGCGTCAACTCTCGGTCGATTTA
>NZ_PKHE01000013.1:0-13231 GCF_002847645.1 Falseniella ignava | reverse complement strand
GTATTGCCCGGATTCTGTTACGTTGCCGGTGGGAGAAAAACGTCAAGTAGACTGCCTATACATTGAAGCTGATGAAGACCATGTAGCCTATCAAGATGGGAAGAATCGGGAAATGCGCTTGGCGTATGTTCACGAAGGATACAAAGAAAATTTAGGGTCAAGTGATCGAAAAGCATTAAATGTTCGTCGCATATTCACAGGCTTATACGAAGATAGCGAGGAATTGTGGGAAGATGTCTATTACTATCTCGACCGACAATATGATTTAGCGGCCTGTCCGACCCTTTATTTAAGTGGTGACGGGGCTCACTGGATTAAGAAAGGGTTGGACTCTCTCCCGACTCAGACGCACTTTGTTCTTGACCCTTATCATACGGTGAAATACCTTCGTCAGGCATGCGTTGGTATCAGTACTGAACATTTATACGCCACGTTACATCGCTGGCTTCATACAGGTGAAAAAGACTATCTACAGGACTACTTCAAAGTGCGACTCAGCGATCCGTCGCTATCCGAGTCTTCGAAACAAACGCTTCAAAAGGTTCGTCGCTATCTAATAGGCAATTGGGATGCGATCCAAAGACAAAGAGAGTCGCAATATATCGGTTGTAGTGCCGAGGGTCACGTTAGCCATTGGTTAAGTGCTCGTTTAAGTTCGAGACCTCTGGGATGGAGTACAACAGGCGCAGAAAACATCGCTAAAGCGCGTGCTTATGACCTAAATGGTGGTGATTTAAAAGCTTGGGTAAGAAATCAAACGAAAACAGCAGAAAGAGAACGAAGAGTCAATAAATTAGATGGCCGTGTGGGGCGAAAATACGCCCGCCAGTATGAATGGAGTGGTAAAGTAGCGATCTTACACTACTCCAATAACACACGGAGTCGACAGATTTTTGAGACCATCGCTGGTTATTGAAATCCAATAGAGTGAACCCCGTCTTCGTAACGAAAGCGAGCGGCGACGAAGTGAATGTCGATGGAGGCACGGTGTCAAAGACGCCGGTTAAAATATGGAATCCATGAAACTGGGTTCAGGGAAACATAAAAGTATGGTAGAGGAAAACCAACAATAATTTGACACTATCGTTTTTCAAAGGGATTATTGACATTCTCCAAGAGCCCCATTATAATAACAATACGAATTGAAAACGAAAGTTTTGCGGGTGATGCATTTATGCGTCATCCGATTTTTTATAGAAACGTTTTGAGAGTAACTTAAACAGGGCTTGTCTCCAATCTGAAAGCACCTTTGAGTAGCTTTTAAAGAATTATTGACAGATTGAGCTTTTTATTTTATAAATTTAATCATAAGGAAGATAAAAAATGAGAATCGTTAAGTATAGTAAGTCTGAGGAAATGCTAAATATAGCAACCCACATTTTAGGATTTATTTTAAGTCTGGTATTTTTTCTGCCGGTAGTTGCTAAAGCATACAGTGACAAAGATATCATTGGGTTTTTAGCATGGTTAATTTATTTTATTGCCATTGCGACCATGTTTTTATCATCAAGCCTCTATCACGCTATGACCCATCCCACCGCAAGGACGATCTTTAGGGCAATTGATCACGGGGTAATCTATTTAACAATTGCAGGTTCATATACTCCAACGATATTAATTGGCATAAGGTCTACCTTTGCCATGATTATATATGTTTTAATTTGGATTTTGGCAATCGTAGGCATAAGCATGAACATAATCGCCTTCACTACCGCTAAAGAAGATAAGATAAGTAAAGCCTCTATGATTATATATTTGGCAATGGGATGGATATCACTTGTCCTTATGCATCCGATTTATAAGCATATAGGCATCAGCTATATTTGGTATTTGCTACTTGGAGGACTTTTCTATACCATTGGGGCAGTTTTCTATTCAATAAAGAAAATTCCATACAATCACGCCATCTGGCATATCTTCATACTTGCAGCGGCCTTTATCATGTTTTATGGCAACTATCTATTTTTGAGATAAGGAAAAATAAATGATTAGTTATAAAAAAAGTTAGCGTTACAGAAGAAGATTTAGTCCTGGAAGAATTGCTTGAGTTATCAGAAGCGTGGGCAGAGGAAAAGATCTTTATAGATTTTTGGAAAATGACGTGCGGGATTATGTTGATGTAATTGGAGTTATTGCAACATCGTATCAATATAATAGGCTTCTAAAATTTTACATTGAAGAGTTAGACTTTCAGTTTAATCACGCATTATTAGTAAAACGAGCACATGAATAATTCACAGTTTGCTAAGATTTAGATTTTTATCTAACTTTTAAAGTTCGCTACATTATACAAAAAACGAGGATTTTTTAAGTTCCTCGTTTTTTTAGGGCTGGGGCTTATCCCACAGCCCTTTTTTTAAAATATATATAATAGTTAGAATCTGGTAAAGTTAAATATTATCGATAAGCTCTGTTATAGGCTTGATGAACAATCCCTTCAACTTCTCTTTCTTTAGCGATGTCCATCACTAAATTTGGATTTCTTAGTAATTCTCTGCCAAAAGCCACAAAATCACAATCATCATTTTCTATAGCATAGGTCGCCATATCCGATGAAGTAATAAGGCCCACACCGATTGTCATTAATCCTGTTGCTTCTTTTATCTGTTTAGCAAAATTTAGCATATAACCAGGATAAGCATTGATCGTAGTATTCGCTAATCCACCACCCGATACACTGACTAAATCAAAACTATCTTTATTTTCATTTAAGAAATTAATCCAATCCGCAACTTCAATACCACCTTCAATATAATCAGTAGCAGATATTCTTAACCATAAAGCCTTATCCTTCGGCCAAACTTCTTGTATCGCTTCAACAATTTTCTTTAGTAATAAAAATCGATCTTTACCATATTCATCTTTTCTTTGATTTGATAAGGGAGAGATAAATTGATTAATTAAATAACCGTGAGCTGCATGAATCTCAATTGCATCAAAACCAGCTTGATCAGCTCGAATCGCAGCAGATTTGAAGGCATCAATCACTTCGTTGATTTCATCAATACTCGCCTCTTCATAAGTATACTCATCGTTATTGAACGAAATCTTAGAAGGACCAATATGTCTTAAATCTTTAGTCTCAGATTTTCTACCGGCATGGTTTAGTTGAACGGCAATCTTAGAACCTTCTCGTTTCACGCCACCAACTATTTCTTTTAATCCATCTATTTGACGATCATCCCATAACCCTAAATCATAATCGGTTATTCGACCATTATCTAACACACCGGTAGATTCAACAATAACTAAACCTACCTGAGAAATCGCTCTTGAAATATAATGCGCTTTATGAAAAGAATTTGCGATACCATCTTGCTTATCAACTTGATACATGCACATCGGTGGCATCACAAATCGATTCTTTACTTCCATATTCTTTATCTTAGCTGCTTCAAATAATTTCATTTTCTCCTCCTTATATTTTAACTACGCTGTGTTCATCGAAAGCAATACTACGGCTTCAACACGTTCCGGTGATATAGCATAAATTAATTTGAGCATGTTGAAAATATCGTTTAGAAATTATTATTATTTATAACTATCTCTTTGGTCGCCTACATGAATATTGGTGATGACGAACAGATTCTCATCAACCAGTGAAATTATCCGGTAGTCACCCACCCTAAACCGAACATAGTCTCTCAAATCACCTTTTAGTGTCTTTCCAGGAGCAGTCGGAAAATCTACATTGACTAAATGCTTACCAATCCATTTCAGTATTTGCTTTTGAACGCCATTATCCAACCTAGAAAACTCTTTTTCAAAACTGGAAGCAAATACCACTTGATATTTAGCCATATTGTTCCATCATTTCTTCAAAAGTCTTAACTTTCTTCCCTGCTTTAGTCCACTCTTCATATGCTTGATCTGCCATCATCACGTCGAAGTCATTCTCTAATTTTTCCAAAATCGCTGTACGAATAAATTCCGCTTTGGAAATTTCTTTTGCATGAACGTATTTCTCAAGCGATTCATTGAGTTGATCATCTAATCTCACTGAAATTGGAGATGCCATAAAACCCCTCCTTGTAGTTCATATTAACTACATAATAAAACAGTGATAATCCTCCCACAAGAATTAACCTTTAAGCGATTTGTTTTCGATAAGAGGTAAATTTAATATCGAAACATCGATTAAAGAGCGTCCGAACGCTGTTAAAAAGCGCCTTGAATTTGGTCATTGGGAACTTGATACGGTACTCTCTCCCAGAGGTAAAAGTAAAGGATGCCTCGCTACTTTTTCTGAACGTAAGAGTCGCTTCTATATCGCTTTAAAGATGCCGAATCGATCGAAGGAATCGATGCTTTCGACTGTAAATCAATTGATTCGATTTTTCCCTAAACGCACAGATTTAGCTAAAATTAAAGTAGATTAGAAATAAAAAGGTCGTAGGGCATTGCCCTGCATAACAATACCGCAAGGCAAAAAAAAGAAGGAAAGCTCATGCTTTCCTCCCTCTTACTTTAATGTGTTTTTCCACCAGTAACCTTTATATCTGTATCATTTTCCACAATTGCTTCAATTGCCAGTTCTAGTCCCTTAACTATTGTATCAAGTGCCATTGAGGGCATGTTCTTCTTATCAGTGACTTGTTCTGGTAAGAATGGAATGTGAATAAATCCAGTTCTCATGTTCGGATATTTTGTTGCTTGAATGTGGGCAACTCCATATAGAACGTGGTTACAGATAAATGTTCCTGCAGTGTTTGAAATTGATGCTGGAATTTTACCTTCTTTAATATGTTCAACCATTGCCTTTATTGGTAGTGTTGAAAAGTATGCCGCTGGGCCGTCTTCCGCTACCTTTTCGTCAATTGGTTGATTACCTTCGTTGTCTTTAATTCTGCAGTCGTCGCAGTTTATTCCAACTCTCTCAACTGTAATGTCGGGTCTTCCACCTGCTTGTCCAATGGATAGTACTACATCGGGATTAACTTCTTCTATCTTTGCTCTAATCTTATCAACAGATTTTCCAATTACAGTAGGAATTTCTAACTTAATTATTTCCGCTCCATTAATTTCATCTGGTAATTTCTTTACAGATTCAATTGCAGGGTTAATGGATTCGCCACCAAATGGATCAAATCCAGTTACTAAAATTTTCATTAAATCACTCCTTTTAAATTAAAATCCAAATACTAACATCAATATAATGTGAACAACAATTAAAGTTAATGCCACTGGTGCTTGAGTCTTCATGATTGTGTATTCATTGTCTGTTTCAAGAATAGACCCTGGAACAATGTTGAAGTTTGCAGCCATAGGTGTCATAAGAGTACCACAGTATCCACAAGTCATACCAAGAGCACCAATTACTGCTGGGTTTGCGCCATTTGCAATTACAAATGGAATACCAACACCAAGTGTAATAACAGTAAATGCAGCAAATGCATTACCCATGATCATTGTAAATAAAACCATCCCTAGACAATATGCAACCACACCTAGAACCTTTGCTCCTGGTGGCACAACAGCAGTTACACCAGAACCAATAACTTCGCCAACACCCGCAGCTGCAAAAACAGTACCAAGAGCACCTAGAAGTTGTGGTAATAGTGATGAACTACCAATAGTCATAAGCATCTTTGCAGTATCTTCTTTAGTTTCATGATACTTAGCCTTTGTAATAACAAGGGCGATGATTATAGCTATTATAGATGATATACCCAAAGTTTGTGCTGCTGAAAACTCAAATAAAATTGGTCCTTCGTCCCCAGTGCCGATAGGAATTTTCAAGCTCTTTGCTTGAGCCATAATCATAGCTATAATACCAATAGCAAGAGCAGGAATAAAGATTTTATTGCCAACTCTCTTACCATACTCTAATTTTTGTTCCTCACTTTGGTCTTCAAATTCACCAACTTGAACTTGCTTTGTCAAAGTTAAAACTCCAAGCACAAGTAAAAGACCACCAACGATTGCTCCGCCATATTCTAGTTTGTCAACTAAAAGCTTTCCAGTGCAGAATAAAATACCAAGCAAAGTCCAAAAGATAAAAGTTCCCATTCTAGATTTTTTATTTCTTAGACCCGTAATACCAGTCATAATGCAAATCAATCCACATAAAATATAGATGATTTCATCAATTATAATGCTGTTATCAGCTATAAATTTAAACATGTTTCATGTCCTTTCTTAGTCTTCTCTCATATAAATAGCATTGTACTAGAGCTAGAATTAACATAGAAACCCCTGCTAAAATAGAACTCTTTGCTATATCACCATTAGTAACATCATAACCTGCTTGGTTAAGAGTACCTTGAATCAAAAGTACACCAGAAGCTACAGGGAAAATATTTTGCCCAAAAAAGTTCCCGTAGTTTTCAGCAGCTCCAGCAAGACCCTTTAACTCCTCAAGTCTCTTGTCAGAAAGCTCAACCTTTTTATTAGCAGCCCCCTCAGCCATAGGTAAAATTAATGGTCTAACAAATTGAACGTGGCCACCAAGTCTAAGAGAAAGCGCGGCAGCTACCCATCTAATTAAGATATAAAGCCCAACAACACCACCAGCGCTGGCAGACTTCATCTTTTGAATAGCTTCCGCCGCCCTGTCCTTAAGACCATATCTTTCCATGATAGCAATTAGAGGTAGACTCAAGAAGAAAAGTGACATGTATCTGTTGTTCACAAATCCCTTTCCAATTACATCTAAAACTTCAACGATTGGCATGCCAGCGATAAGCCCAGTAACCAATCCGGATATAAGCACTACTGCAACAACATCAAGCTTTAGAGCAAAGCCAACGATAATTATCAATACGCCTATTAAAACCCAATAGTTCATATAGAATCTCCTTCATTATTAAAATAAAATAAATTTTCACGATGCTGTTATGGCAAAAAAATAATAAAAGCACCCTGTTTTTTGATTTTAACATATGAAATTATATGTAGCAATTAGAAGCGAGAGAAGTGATTTGTTTTCTTAAATAACTAACTTATTTTCAATAAATTTTATGCTTCTATAAATAGATAGCTAATAGTTTGTGTCACCCCCAAAAAAGTTAGATTTTTGGTTCAACTTTTTGGGAGCTACACACTTGTCTTGTTGATAGTTTAATGATAGAGTTACGATAACAAAAAGAGGAGGTCTTATTATGAATATTCGTCCTGTTTCAGATCTAAGAAATAAGTTTCCTGAAGTCGAAGAAGAAGTTATTGAATCTGGACGTCCTGTCTTTCTAACTAAAAATGGCTACGGCACGATGGTATTAATGAGCATCGATCAATACGAATTTATGACCCAAGACATTGAAAGCAAACTTGATGAAGCGGATCAATTAGCAGCTTCCACAGAGACAAGGTATGGCCTCGATGAGGTGATTGAGCGAGTCATGGAGCGCATTAATCAGCATGCCTAACTATCAAATTCGTATTCTTTCTAGCTTTGAGCAAGATTTAAATCAAATTGTCGATTATATTGCTTTAACGCTGTCCAATCCATCTGCAGCAATGAATCTTGTAGAAAACGTTCATAAAGCTGTTGAGGAGCGAGCTAATTCTCCTCTTAGTTTTCAGGGTTTCCCTAGTCAAAAAAAAGAGAAAACATCCGTATTATGTCATCCGAGTTGGAAACTACTCTTTGAGAGTAACTTAAACAGGGCTTGTCTCCAATCTGAAAGTACCTTTGAGTAGCTTTTAAAAAATCATTGACAGAAGGAAGATAAAAAATGAGAATCGTAAAGTATAGTAAGTCTGAGGAAATTCTAAATATAATTACCCATGTTCTAGGATTTATTCTAAGTCTGGTATTTTTTATACCAGTAGTCGCTAATGCATACAGTGGCAAAGATCTCCTTGGATTTTTGGCGTGGCTAATTTATTTTATTGCCATCGCGACAATGTTTTTATCATCGAGCCTCTATCACGCTATGACCAATCCCACCGCAAGGACAATCTTTAGGGCAATTGATCATGGGGTAATTTATTTAACAATTGCGGGTTCATATACTCCAACTATCTTAATTGGCATAAGATCTACCTTTGCCATAGTTATATTTGTTTTAATTTGGATTTTGGCAATCGTAGGCATAAGCATGAACATAATCGCCTTCACTACCGCTAAAGAAGATAAGATAAGTAAAGCCTCTATGATTATATATTTGGCAATGGGATGGATATCACTAGTCCTTATCTATCCGATTTATAAGCATATAGGCCTAAGCTATATTTGGTATTTGCTACTTGGAGGACTTTTCTATACCATTGGGGCAGTTTTTTATTCAATAAAGAAAATTCCATACAATCACGTCATCTGGCATATCTTCATACTTGCAGCAGCCTTTATCATGTTTTATGGCAACTATCTATTTTTGAGATAAGGAAGAATAAATGATTAATTATAAAAAAGTTAGAATAACAGCAGAAGATTTAGTCCTCGAAGAATTGCTTGAGTTATCAGAAGCGTGGGCAGAGGAAAATTGTTGCCCTGCATACTATAAGAATGATCCAACAGAATTTATTAATCGCGATGTCTATGTAGCTGTTGAGGGTAATCGTATTGTTGCGTATGCCTTTGGACATATCAGTGTTCAGAAAGAAGAAACCTCATATAATAAGATCGGAGAGAAAGCCTTTGAGCTTGACGAGATCTATGTTATTCAAACACATCGTAACAAAGGCATAGGAAAAGAACTTTATAGATTTTTAGAAAATGCCGTGCGGGATTATGTTGAAGTCATTGGAGTTATTGCAACATCGCATCAATATAATAAGCTTCTAAAATTTTACATTGAAGAGTTAGATTTTCAGTTTAATCATGCATTATTAGTAAAACGAACACACGAATAAATCACAGTTTGTAAGGAATTAAATTTTATTTGTAAATAACTTGAAACAAATTTGAATCTTAGTATTTATACTTAGCATTCATTTTGTGCTTTGTATTTTATATGATAAAGCACAAAAATGAACTGCCCCCTAAGTTAGATTTTTTGTCCAACTTTGGGGGCAGTTTACTTATCAGCTTTTCTTTTCAATCAATACCACGGCCTTGACATGCAATTTTTAGGCTAAACACAGTCTGCATAAAGATTGCCATATCAACTTTCCTTTTACTTTCGCCTTCTCGATAGATAATTAGGCTAACTTTCCTTCCTCTCATACTTGCTAAGTTCTTCTTGTAACTTATCAAAGTCCGATAAATAATTTCTATCTTGAATCATCCGAAATTTTTCATATTCTTGAGATGTTTTTTCAAGTGCTTGTTCACGACTAATCGTTCCTTTATGATCCAAAACTTCTCTACGATTCATCTTCAAAAAGTTATCTGTTTGATCCGCCCAATCTCGCATGCTCATCAAAATATTATCCTCTGCCATCAATTCGGCATAATCAATAAACATCGTGACTAGACGATTCAACTTTCGCAGTTCCTCTTCAGATAAATAATTTTTAGCAACTTGGGTATCACTTTTCAAAATTTTGCCATCAGGAGAATTTTTCCAAGTCGTGAGTCCCATATATTTTTTGTCTGCATCCGCTTTATTATAGATAATTTCTACAGCCGTCGAACCTGTAATCGCATAATGCAGTTTATTCTGAACAAAAGCATAGAATTGCCTGGTAATGTCAGAGTTTTTGTCGTAGTCATAGGAACACTGCTGAAAGACATCTGTTATCTTCTGATAGGCTCTTCGCTCACTGGCTCGAATTTCACGAATTCGTTCCAGTAATTCATCAAAATAATCTTGATCAAAAGCTTGCCCATTCTTTAGAAATTCGTCATTCAAAACAAAGCCCTTAGTAATATATTCTTTCAAGGTTCTCGTCGCCCACTGACGAAAGCGAGTTGCCTGCTTGGAATTAACTCGGTAACCAACGGCGATAATAGCATCCAGGTTATAGAAGTCAACATCTCTTTTCACTTGTCGACTGCCTTCTAAACGAACTATTTCCATTTTGGAAACAGTTGAACTTAACTCTAACTCTTCTTCGGCGTATATATTTTGAAGATGCTTTGAAATCGCAGGTACTCCAACTTCAAATAAGTCTGCCATCATCTTCTGACTCATCCAGAAGGTCTCATCTTTAAAATAGACATCAACGTAGATATTTTCCTTTGCAGTTTCATAAAGTAGAATAGGTAATTGTTTCAAGGTTAGAACCCCCTTTGTAATTCGTAGAGTCATTTTATAAGCTTTTTCCACATACTAATACGATTTTATAAGGCATTCAAACTCGATTTTCCTTCATTTTTCACATCAATCAGACTGTGTTCAAAAGTTAATCTTGCAAAAATTTCGAAAAAACTCTCTTAAATTCTGCCAGATCTTCTTGGTCTAAATGAAACTCGTATAGGGATTCATCATTAGGATCTTCAATGACGGATGTATAAGCTTGATCTGGGCACTCATATCCAAGAGCTCTAGCAACTTCAATAGCAAACTGTGCATATGCTGGTCCAATCGCTGTAATAATATTCCCAGCAACGACGACAGGTTGGTAAACTATATTCTCAGCTTGAATAAACGGTAGAAGGTCATTCATTTCTACATTGAATTGATTGATAAAAGGTTTATCATCTAATAAGCCAGCCATTGATAAAAAAGATAGGTCCACCACAGATCGCCCCTATTAAGAAGTCAGGATGATTCTTTAATTCACTGAGAAATTGGATTAACTTATGATTATCAAGTGAAAGACGAATGTCACTTATACCAGGTAAAATTAGACAATCATAATCCTCAACCTTGAAGCCTGAGGTCGTCTTATCTGGGACAACTAAGACTCCCTCTTCAGAACGAACGGGTGATAAGTCCGTTGAGATAATATCTGTTGGGGAGTCATAATACCACCTGAAGAGCGCCATCAAGTTACCCACTTCTTGAAGACTAAATTCCGGATACACTAATAATGCAATTCTTTGTTTCATCTCGGCATCCTTTCTTGGGTGTTGTCAAAATAAACTTTATAAGTTTATATTTTGTACAGCTCTTACTTATTACTATAGGCAGTGAAAAGTCAACTAATCCCCTGCTTTTATCGACCAGTTCCCACATACGCACACCCTCATTCTAGCAGATTTCACCCATTTGTTCTTCTAAAACCAAAAAAGCAAGGTTCCTAAGAAATCACATCTTCTTAAGAACCTTGCTGTTATACGATTTATAGCCCCTCTTTTTCAATCAATACTACGCCTTAGCGGTTCGCTGTTACCGCATCATTTCGTCACTTCGTTCCTCACTCTGCGACAGCTTCTACGCTTTGCTTCGCATGTCATATCTCTAATTCGCTTCGCTCAAAGAGCTATGAAATATCGCATAAATCATTCGTAATTGATGACTACGTCGTTAGTCACTCCTTGTCATCAAAACGACTGATTCAACATGTGTTGTCTTTTGCTTGGGAACATAATTTATTATCCTCGTCATTCTTGTAGGAGCACAATTTATTAATGTCATTGTCTTTGGCATTTTTTCTTTTATCTTTAAAGTTATTAGAATTTTGACTATCTTTAACTCCTGTTTTGAAATAGAATGTTAGGTCATATGGATGGACTGTTCCGTCTTTGTCAATTCTGCCCACCACAACTTTATCAACTATTCTTTCAAATACTGTTCTACTAAATTCCTCTATAATTTCTTTGTTTTCTAAGACCTTTTTAAATTGCTTTAGTCTTTCTTTAATAGAGTTTTCATCTTTGATAGTTAGCTCTAGTGTTTTCTTTTCATCAAGTAATTCTTCTTTTTGTTTTGTAAGTTTTTTATACTTTTTAGCATAAACTTCTTCATCTATACTATCTTCTAAATGAAGATCAACTAACTTTCTTTCTTGACTAATGATTCTGTTTAATTGGTTTTCTAACTTTTTCAAATCTTTGACTAAAGTATTATCATTTATTTCTTCTTCTACAATTTTTAAAAAGTCATCTATTACTGTTGAATCTGCATGGCATAATTGCCTATAGCTTTCAACAAAAGCTTTTTCTATTACTGCTTCTTGTATTCCTTTTGAATGAGGGCAATATTTTTTACCTTTTTTTGTTGACTTTACACATTGCCAGTTAATTTTTTTGTAAATGGAACTGGTGTGCCATGTTCTTCTTGAAAGTATTTCTCCACAAAATCCACATTCAAGAATACTTGAAAAAGCATATTGTCTTGATAGTTTTTCTCTCTTCCTATCCTTGTTAGCAATGGTGTTTCTATTTTGTGCTCTCCTGAGTCTAATCTCTTGTGCCTTTTCAAAATCTTCTTTTGATATAATTGGCTCATGATGATTTTCAATGTGGTATTTATCAGATTCACCAAAGTTTGCTAGTCTTCTTTTTGTTATGGGATCAACTGTAAAAGTTTTTCCCATTAGTATATCTCCAATATACTTTTCATTTTTAATTATTCCTAACACTGTAGTATCAGACCATTTTGTTTTACCTCTCGGAGTGAGATATCCTTGCTCTTCTAGTTCCCTGCCAATAACTGACCCTCCATTGCCCTCTAAATATTTTTTAAAGATGTATCTGACAATTTTAGCTTCTTCTTCATTTATAGAGATGCTTTTTGTTATAGGGTCATAATCATATCCAAGGCAACCTTGAAAGCCAATAAGCTCCCCTTTTTCCATTTTCATTTTCAGTCCTTTTTTTACATGGGCTGAGGTATTTTCTACTTCTTGTTGAGCTACTGAACTTAATATTGTTAGTAATAGCTCTCCATCCATTGTCAAAGTATCTATATTTTCTTCTTCAAATACAACACCAACATTATTTTACTTTAATAGTCTCACATACTTTAAAGTATCTAATGTGTTTCTAGCAAATCTTGATATAGATTTAGTAATTATCATGTCTATATCCCCATTTTGGCAATCACTAATTAGTCTCATGAAATCCGCTCTTTTAGTAGCAGTTGTTCCTGTAGTTGCTTCATCTGCATATATACCAGCCAAAGTCCAGTTTTTATTATTTTTTATTAGATTTGTGTAATAATCAACTTGCGATTTATATGATTCAAGTTGGTCTTTACTATCTGTACTTACTCGACAATATGCTGCAACACGTTTTAAATCTAAATCTAGTGCATTTCTATTTCTTGCTCCAGTATTTGAAGCTTTTATTACTTTTACTTTAGTATTCATTTTACCTCCTTCCCATTTTGTATCTTTCTACAGTGTTATTATATCGCAAGATTAACTACTTTCTAAGTCAAGTCCACAATCCTGTGTAAAATACTATACAATGTTTTACCGGTCACTCATTGATCAAACTTAATATATTTTCTTGTAGAAC
>NZ_PKHE01000012.1:0-53739 GCF_002847645.1 Falseniella ignava | reverse complement strand
TTTTCTTCTCCTAGGGGAAGAAGTAAAGAGATTTTAAGTTCATCGAATCATGTAACAGAAAGTGTTGCATTTAACTTTACAACTCAAGTTTTGAATAAAAAGTCGCTTTTTTGTTGGTTTCTGCTAGATTTCTCTGTGAAACTTTGGTAATATGGAGTATGTGCGAAAATACTTGGCATTGAAATGCAAAATATGAAGTAAGGAGTAAAGATATGAGTTTAAAAGCAGAATTAAGAACTCAAACAGGTACAGGCGCAGCACGTAAAGCGCGTCGCGAAGGAATGATCCCTGTTTCGTTATATGGAAAAGATACTGAAGCTGTATCACTATTAATTAATCGTCGTGAATTTGAAGCGTTACTTAAAGCTGAAGGGACGAACGCGGTATTCGATGTTGAATACGATGGTAAGACCCAAAAAGTAATTTTACATGATTATGAACGCGCTGCTTTAAAAGACGAAGTATACAGTGTTGACTTGAACGCTATTTCAGCAGATCAAAAATTACAAGTTGAAGTACCTCTTCACGCAGTGAATGTTGATACTGTTAAAGTTGGTATTGTAGAAGTTGTTATTAACGACATCTTAGTTGAAACGAAACCAGATTCAATTCCATCTCATTTTGAAATCGATGTAGAAGGAATGGAAATTGGTGATACGAAGACGGTTGCGGACCTTGATAAACATGCAGGCGTTGAAGTATTATTAGATCCAGAAGAAGTGGTTATTACTGTATCTGCTCCAACTGAAGAAGCAGAACCAGTTGAAGATGACGAAGAAGCTCCAGAACCAGAAGTTATTGGTGAAGAAGCTGCAGCATCTGAAGAAGAATAATCATTATTATCACATTCTTTTACCAACAAGTTTTATTACTTGTTGGTTTTGTTATTTAGGAGGTTACTAAGCTTGATTAAGAACCATATTGTCTTATTTGAACCGGTGATGCCAGCTAATACAGGAAATATTGCTAGAACATGTGCTGCAACAAATAGCGCCTTGCATTTAATTCATCCGTTAGGATTTTCTACCGAGGACCGGATGTTAAAGCGAGCGGGATTGGATTACTGGGATAAAGTTGAAATCTATGAACACGATAATTTAGCAACTTTTATGAAAGATATTCAACCGGAACAACTTTTCTTAATTACTAAATTTGCCCACCATATCTATAGTGAAGCCAATTTAGCTGATGAAACTTATCCCGACCAATATTTTATTTTTGGGAAAGAAACTACCGGATTACCGATTGAGTTTATGGAGGCGCATGAAGAAAAAACATTGCGTATTCCGATGAATGACGAACATGTTCGCTCGTTAAATCTTTCAAATACGGCAAATATTATCTTATTCGAAGCCTTAAGACAACAAAATTGGGCGAATCTTGAAACATATCATCAATATCGAGATACTGAAAAGGCTCAACAGCTAAAATGGTAAATTAAGCTTGACTCACTCATAAGATTAAATTATAATGAGAAACAAAGAGAGATGACTAGTAATTATAGTGCAAACTTCAGCGAGATGATGGTAGGTGTGAATCATCGTTAGCCTATAATGAATCCACATCTTATTCTGCCTATGAAAATCATCAAGTAGTGCCGGTCCCATCCGTTATTGGTTAAGTGCAAGATTTATGATGAATCTTGAATTAGGGTGGTACCGCGACTGAACCTTTCGTCCCTTTCCAGGATGGAAGGTTCTTTTTATTATACAAAAGGAGGAAGTATTATGCTGGATCGTAAATTTTTGAGAAATAATTATGAAGTTGCAAGTCAGTTATTAAAAACGAGAGGTGTTGCTGGCGAAACGCTGGAAGAATATCGTCAATTAGATGTAGAACGTCGTGAATTATTAGTTCAAGTGGAAGAACTAAAACAATCACGAAATACCGCAAGTCAAGAAATTGCAGCTCTAAAACGTGAAAAACAAGATGCTACAGAAAGAATTGAACAAATGCAAGCCTTAGGTCAACAAATCGGCCAACTTGAACATCAATTATCCGAAGTAGAAGGTAAATTAGAACATATTGAACATCGATTTCCAAATGTACCGCATGAATCAACTCCTGTGGGAGAAGATGAAGACGATAATGTTGAGATTCGTCGTTGGGGTGAATTGCCACAATTTGACTTTGAACCGCTCAATCATTGGGATATTGCTGAGAAATTAGGGATATTAGACTTCGAACGTGGTGGTAAGGTGGCAGGATCTCGTTTTGTTTATTATGTAGGTTTAGGGGCTCGTTTAGAGCGTGCCATCTACAACTTTATGCTCGATAAACACACAACCCAAAATGGTTATCAAGAAGTGATTCCACCTTATATCGTCAATGAGCAGGCAATGTTTGGGACGGGACAATTTCCTAAATTTACTGAAGATGTCTTTCAATTAAATGACCACCGTGGCTTTACTTTAATTCCAACTGCGGAAGTGCCTCTAACCAATTACTATTCAAATGAAATTATTCCTGAGGATGCTTTACCGATTAGATTAACAGCGCTATCTCCTTCATTCCGTTCAGAAGCAGGAAGTGCGGGGCGCGATACACGAGGGCTTATCCGTATGCATCAATTCAACAAAGTGGAATTAGTGAAGTTGACCCACCCAAGTCAATCTTACCAAGAGTTGGAACTGATGACGCAAAATGCGGAAGAAATTCTACAAGACTTAGGCATTCCTTATCGTACGATTGTGTTATGTACTGAGGATATGGGCTTCTCTGCTGCGAAGACTTATGATATTGAAGCTTGGATTCCAGGACAAGATCGATATCGCGAGATTAGCTCATGTTCTAACTGTGAAGACTTCCAAGCTCGCCGAGCTAAAATTCGTTTCCGTAATGAGGACAAAAAGGTGGACTACGTCCATACTCTCAATGGTTCTGGACTCGCAGTAGGGCGAACAGTTGTGGCCGTTTTAGAAAATTACCAACAAGCAGATGGCTCAGTGAAAATTCCAGACGTTTTAGTCCCATATATGGGCGGAATCACTGAAATTACGGCAGATAACGCACGTTCAATTTACCGTTAACCGAACCGAGACTATACTAAAATAGCCCTATCTATTTGGCTTTATGCCAACTTAGATAGGGCCTTCGTAATGAAAAAATTTATTTGAAGAACATTTGGTAAGCAATCAAAATAATTCCTAAAACGATTCGATAGATACCGAAAGATTTGAAGTCATTGTGTTTAATGTAGTTGAGTAAAAATTTAATGGAAATAATTGAAATTACAAATGCGACAAGCAACCCTACTGCTAAATAAATGACTTCAGAAAGGGTGAGAGCAATACTCAATTTCAAGAATTTATAGGCAGTTGCCCCAAACATAGCAGGAATACTTAGAAAGAATGAGAATTCTGTGGCTAAACTACGGGAAGTGCCTTCTAACAGTCCACCGATAATCGTTGAGCCAGAGCGTGAAGTTCCTGGAATAATGGATAAAGCTTGATAGATTCCAATTTTGAAAGCTCTAGAAAAACTTAGTTCATTAAAATATCGGATTTGTCGTTGATGCCGGCCTGTTTGGCGGTTCTCAATAAGAATAAAGATAATTCCATAAGCAATTAGCGCAATCGCAACAACGAAAATATTATAGAAATATTCATCCATATAGTCATTCAACGCGACACCTAAAATCGCTACCGGGATACTTGCAAAAGCAACCTTGAACCATAGCATCCAAGTATTTTTTTGTTGGGCAGGCGTTTTCCTTAAGCTAAAGGGATTTAATTTGCTAAAGTATAAAATAACGACCGCTAGGATAGACCCTAGTTGTACTGCAACAAAAAAGAATTCAACGAATTCTGGACGCAGATTAAGTGTTAAGAAATCTTCTAAAATAATCATGTGCCCTGTACTACTAATCGGCAGCCATTCAGTAATGCCTTGAACGACGCTTAAAATAATTATTTTTAATAATTCAACGAGATCAATTAATTGTTCCATTGGGTGAGCCTCATTTCACAAATAAGTTGGTACTATCTTATCATTTTTTATGGCATTAATGAAGTATTCAAAGCAGATACTAAATGGTTAAGGTACTCTCATTAAAATGTAACCGTATTCTTATTGGTTATTGGTGCAAGTCACTGTATTCTTAATATAAGTGAATATGTTACACTGGAGATAGATAGGAGGGGTAAAGTGAAAAATATAGACTCAACGCCAGAACGTAAAAAGTCGGAACGAGAACGTCTTGGGATGCCGGTAAGCTTTATTAATTCAAGAGCTTTAACGACGTTAACTACGATCTTATTAATTTTATTAATTATCCTCGTATTTACTCAGGTAGCATATGTGTTTCAGCCGATTTGGCTATTTATTCGGTTTGTTTCTTTTCCGATTATTGGTTCAGGTATTTTATATTATTTATTCTCGCCAATTGTTGAACGCGTTTCAGAGATGGGCGTTTCACGTCATATTCCAATTATTGGGATTTTTATTTTGTTAATCTTGTTAATTGTCTGGGGAATTTTCTCGCTATATCCCGTCTTAGCCAAGCAGGCAGAAGCATTTCTAGCGAATATGCCAGAATATAATACTCGACTCAATGAAATGTTAGGTGATTTACCATTTAACGTTGAAAAGGCACTCAGTCAAGAGCCTTTGAGTCGTTTTGTCAGTCGCATTAATTGGAATAATATTACCAACAATTTGCAAAACTTAATTACATCGACTTTCGGTGGATTATCGACCTTTATCGGTTCGGTCACCCAAATTGCGGTCGGTCTGGTGACCATTCCGGTGATATTGTATTACTTATTGTTGGAAGGTGAGAAGTTGCCGTACAATATTTTAAGGCTTGTTCCGCCAAGAATTGAACCCTATGTCGAACGGGTATTGCTTCAAGCAAACTATTATATATCTCAATTTGTTCGAAGTATTATTACTTTAGCAGTCTTAGTTGGAATTTTCTTTTGGATTAGCTACAAAATCATTGGTTTGGACTATGCATTGTCGCTGGCATTTTTATCGGGCTTATTAAATTTAGTCCCTTATATCGGATCGATTGTTTCAGTCATACCGGCTTTGATTATTGCGATTTTAACGTCACCTATGATGTTTGTTAAAGTGATTATTGTATTGATGATTGAGCAGTTGGTTGAAAGCCGTTTGCTGCAACCATTTATAATTGGCGGCAGTTTAAGTATTCATCCTTTAACAATATTGTTCCTTATTTTAGGAGCGGGACGTGTGTTTGGTGTAACAGGGGTTCTTTTAGTTGTACCAATTTATGCGGTCGTTAAAGTCATAGTAAAAGAAATTTATTACGCTTTTCGTCGGTATTCTAAGCTATATCCAGATAATTAGTAAAGGTAGAGGTGGAATATGGGAGTATTAGTAAACTTTATATTGATTGTTGTTCCAGGCACGCTTGGCCTATTGATTCATTCGGGTATTCCAGTCAATCTGAATGAACGATTGATGGAAGCGATTGGGATTGCTGTTTTTGGTATTGCCATTGCTGGAATCATTCAAAATGAAAATCAATTGGTGATGATTTTATCTTTAGTGATTGGGACGTTCATCGGTGAAATGATTGATATCGATAAACATATTCGAAAAGGTGTTAATGTCGTCAGTCGTAAATTTGTTCGTGGTGGAGGAGAAGGAGCGGATAAATTTTCAACGGGCTTTGTGAGCGCCACAATGATTTTCTGTATAGGTTCTTTAGCCATCCTTGGACCGTTAGAAAGTGGTTTAACAGGAAGTAATACGACTCTATACTTAAAGAGTATTTTCGATTCGGTCACCTCGATTCTATTAGCATCTTCACTTGGCATTGGGGTCGTCTTTGCGGCCATCCCTGTTGTAGTAATTGAAAGTGCGATTATTCTATTATCCCGTGTAGTAGCTCCATATTTGCCACCTGTTGTGATTACTGAAATTGTGGCCGTCGGCTCGATCTTATTATTTGGAATGGGATTAAACTTACTTAATATTACTAAGCTAAAGGTGATGAACTTCACGCCTGCAATGATTATGCCGGTTATTTTAGTGCCACTATTAGGTTAATCATGGAAATTAAAGCTGTTTACATTTTTCACAAAGTAAGCAGCTTTTTTTGTCTCATTAATGGGTCTGTGGATTGACTAAAATGAGGGAATCTTCTATTATTATAGATTGAGAACTTATCTAAGGAGCGATGAAATGGCCAAGCTATACTTTAAATATGGTGCGATGAATAGTGGGAAATCAATCGAGATTATTAAAG
This sequence comes from Falseniella ignava, assembly GCF_002847645.1. Lineage (NCBI taxonomy): Bacteria > Bacillati > Bacillota > Bacilli > Lactobacillales > Aerococcaceae > Falseniella > Falseniella ignava. The sequence goes on along the minus strand of NZ_PKHE01000012.1, from coordinate 47,522 downwards.
TAGCCCATAATTATGAAGAACAGAAAAAACCTGTTCGCTTGTATACAAGTGCTGTAGATCACCGCTCTGGAGTAGGTTATATCGCAAGTCGGACGGGATTTGAACGGCAAGCTGAGATTATTTATGATAATACTGATTTATTTGAGGATATTGCGTCTGTTAAGGAGAAATTGTACTGTATCTTAATTGATGAAGCGCAGTTCTTAAGTAAAGCACATATCTTGCAGCTGGCTCGCGTGGTAGATGAATTGGATATTCCGGTGATGGCATTCGGTTTGAAAAATGATTTTTCAAATCAGTTATTTGAAGGCTCAGAATATTTGTTGCTCTATGCCGATAAAATTGAAGAGATAAAGACGATTTGTTGGTTCTGTCATAAAAAAGCGATTATGAATTTACGTTTTGCGGATGGAAAACCCGTTTATCATGGAGAGCAAATTCAAATTGGGGGGAATGAATCCTATATTCCTGTCTGTCGAAAATGCTATAAGAATCCTGGTACGATAGAGAATTAAGAGAGGTACATAAATGATTGAACAATTAGATTCATTAATTATACGCTATGAAGAAATTACAGAGTTACTAAGTGACCCAGATGTGATTTCAAATACGGAACGACTCCGTGAATTGACGATTGAAGAGAGTGAGCTCCGTCCAAAAGTTGAAAAAATCAAACGTTTTAAGACCGTTATTCAAGAAATTGAAGAAGCGGAAGAGATATTGAATGATTCATCCGATGATGAAATGATCGAATTAGCGAAAGAAGAATTAAATGAACTCAAAGATGAACGTGAATCTTTAGAACAAACCATTAAGTTAATGATGATTCCTGAAGATCCAAATGATAACAAAAATATTATTATGGAAATCCGCGGTGCAGCAGGTGGTGACGAAGCACAATTATTTGCGAAAGATCTATTAGATATGTATACAAAGTATGCGAATAATCAAGGTTGGAAAGTCGAATTATTGGATGCCAATATTACAGGAATTGGTGGCTATAAAGAAGTATCGCTCATGATTACTGGCTCTAAAGTGTATTCAAAATTAAAATTTGAAAATGGGGCCCATCGTGTTCAACGTGTTCCTGAGACAGAATCACAAGGCCGAGTTCATACGTCGACAGCGACGGTTGTTGTAATGCCTGAAGCTGAAGAAATTGATTTTGATTTGGATGAAAATGATATTCGCGTTGATATTTACCATGCGAGTGGCGCTGGTGGGCAACACGTTAACAAGACTGCCTCTGCGGTTCGTTTAACGCATATTCCTACGAATACGGTTGTCGCAATGCAAGATGAACGATCACAGCTTAAAAACCGTGAAAAAGCGATGAAAGTTCTTAGAGCGCGTGTTTATGACTTACTACAATCGCAAGCACAATCTGAGTACGATTCAGAACGGAAATTAAAAGTCGGTACGGGGGATCGCTCTGAGCGAATTCGAACTTATAATTACCCACAAAATCGCGTAACCGATCACCGAATCGGTCTAACGATTCAACAATTGGATGCGATTATGGATGGGCAAATCGATGAGATTATAGATGCTTTGATTTTATACGATCAAACACAACAATTGGAGGAACTGAATGGTCAATAATACCATTTTGATTTATGAAGCTTTGCATAAAGCTTCTATTTTTTTAAGTCAGCATAAGAAAGACCCTCAATTAGCTCAAGCTATTTTTCTTCAGTGGAAAGATTGGACACTAACAGAATTGGTATCTCGTATGAACACCCACCTTACTTCGGATGAACATATAACATTTCAACAGATTTTAAACCGATTTGTGGCTGACGAACCGTTAGCTTATATTTTGGGACGAAGTTATTTCAAAGATCAATGCTTTAAGGTGAATCCCCACACATTAATTCCGAGAGAAGAGACTGAAGGAATCTTAGATTTATTAATTGAGCATCGTTCTAAAGAGCAAGTTCAGCGATTGATTGATATTGGAACGGGTACGGGTATTCTAGCGATATGCGCTGCACAATATTATCCAGCTGCAGAGGTGATAGGCACGGATATTTCGGAAGGTGCACTCGAAGTTGCTAGAGAAAATGCTGCAGAACACCAAGTCGCTATTCGTTGGATAGAAAGTGATGTCTGGGATCAAGTACCATCCAAACGTTATGATGTTATACTTTCGAATCCACCTTATATTAGCGAGGATGAACAGTCGGTCATGGATGCCAGTGTCTTAAAATATGAACCCACTAAAGCATTATTTGCGGAATCGAATGGACTTGCCATCTATCAACGCATTGCGTCAGGACTCCATTCTTATATTGCGTCGGAGGGGATTGCGATTCTTGAAATAGGCTATCGTCAAGGGGAGGCAGTGAGGACAATCTTCCAAGAAGCTTGCCCAACAGCTGAAGTATCGGTTCACCAAGATTTTAATCAACTCGACCGTTATGTAGTAGTAGATTTTGGAACACCCGGAGAGGAGGGAAAAGATGAGTAAATTATTTTATCGTTCGGATATACCTGAGGCAGCACAGTTATTGCGCGCGGGCGAATTGGTTGCATTTCCAACCGAGACCGTCTTTGGGCTAGGTGCTCTGGCAAATGATGATCAAGCGATTCAGCGCGTCTTCCAAGTGAAGGGACGTCCAGGTGACAATCCATTGATTGTGCATGTGGATTCGATTCAACGTGTGGAACAGTTAGCCAGTGAGATTAGTCCGATTGCAAAGCAATTGATGCAAACATTCTGGCCAGGGCCATTGACAATTATTTTCCCAGTCAAGCGAGGGATTGTATCGAATTTAGTAAGTGGTCTTCCAACGGTAGGAATTCGGATGCCTGATCAACCCTTAACTCTTGAACTTATTCGACAAGTTGATTTTCCATTAGTCGGTCCGAGTGCAAATCTATCGGGTAAACCGAGCCCTACACAATATACACATGTACTAGATGATTTTGGAGATCAAATTGCGGGAGTAATTGTACCAAGGACGCCGCTAACATCCATTGGAGTTGAGTCTACAGTTGTCGCGCTCGATACAGAAATCATTTATATTCTTCGACCGGGTGCAATTACTGCAGAGATGCTTCACCAAGCAACGGGTGCAAAGGTCATTGAAAAAACAGCAAAAGAACAATTATCAGAGGAGCGGATTGCAAGCCCGGGTGTGAAATATAAGCACTACAGTCCTAAACAGCCTGTCTACATTATTCCACCCGATGCGACGCTTGAGCAGTGGGAAGAATGGATTTCGTCAACGAGTCACGTTGGTGTGTTAGCAACACAGAAAACAATTGAAGCGTTGAAACTTCGTATGGCTAAACTTTCGATTATATATGAAACGCTCGGGACCATGGATACGGTATCGCAATATTTATATCGAGGATTGAGAGCGTTGGATCAAAGTGATGCAAAAATTATTTTTGTGGAATCATTTGAAGATGACGAGCGGACACATGCTTACTTAAATCGACTAAATCGAGCAGGGCAACCTGCCGAAACATTAAAATAAAATTAAATTAAAATGATTATTGTCTAAAAAATACGCATTGAATTGCGATTTGGTTGTAAACGGTTTATTAAGTGGTATACTATGAGTATCAAAAAATTGTAGGAGGCACATTAATGAGCTTTAAAAAAGATGAATTTGTTTTTGATTTAATTGATAAGGAATACGACCGTCAACTTCACGGGATTGAACTGATTGCATCAGAAAACTTCGTATCTCCAGAAGTGATGAAGGCTCAAGGTAGTATTTTAACAAATAAATACGCTGAAGGTTATCCGCGTCGTCGCTATTATGGTGGTTGCGAATTTGTTGACGAAATTGAACAAGCAGCAATCGACCGAGCGAAAGAATTATTTGGAGCTGAATATGCGAACGTACAACCTCACTCTGGTTCAAGCGCCAACATGGCTGTTTATCGCACATTCTTAGAGCCTGGTGATAAAGTACTAGGAATGGACTTATCTCAAGGTGGTCACTTAACACACGGTTCACCTGTTAACTTCTCAGGTCAATCATATGATATGTACGCATATGGATTGGATCCAGAAACAGAACAGATTGACTACGATAAATTAGAAGAAATTGCTCGAGAAGTTAAACCGAAAATGATTATCGCAGGAGCAAGTGCTTATTCTCGTGAGATCGACTTCGAGCGTATTGGTAAAGTTGCTAAAGAAGTCGGCGCAATCTACATGGTAGACATGGCGCATATTGCAGGACTTGTTGCAACGGGTGAACATCCAAACCCAGTTCCATTTGCAGACGTCGTCACTTCTACAACACACAAAACATTGCGCGGACCACGTGGTGGTTTAATCTTAGCGAAAAAAGAACATGCGAAAGCTTTAAATAAAACAGTATTCCCTGGTATTCAAGGTGGACCTTTAGAGCATGTAATTGCAGCTAAAGCAGTTGCGTTTAACGAAGCATTACAACCAGCATTTAAAGATTATGCAAAACAAGTTAAAGCGAATGCGAAAGCAATGGCTGAAGTCTTTGAAGATAGCCCACTACATATTATCTCAAATGGTACTGATAACCACTTAATGTTAATCGATGTAACTGGTATGGGTATCACTGGTAAATGGGCTCAAGAACGTCTTGATAAAGTAGCCATTACAGTCAATAAAAACTCAATCCCTAACGATACTCAATCATTTGTGGAAACAAGTGGTATTCGTGTGGGTACCCCAGCTATTACAACACGTGGTATTAAAGAAGATGAAGCACGTGTTATTGCAAAATTAATTATTGAGGCTTTACAAGCAGAAGAATCTGAATTAGAATCAATTAAGCAGCGCGTTCACGATATGATGGATGGACGCCCACTGTTCAATCAATAATTTAATACTATAGGGGGATTTAAAATGGCAAAGTTTCAAGTAGTAGATCATCCACTGGTTCAACATAAATTGACAATTATCCGTGATAAGGACACATCAACTAAAGATTTCCGAGAAGTGACAAATGAGATTGCGATGCTAATGGCATACGAGATCACACGTGACTTAGAATTGGAAGAAGTTGAAATCGAAACCCCGCTGGTAAAATGTATACAAAAACAAATTGCCGGTAAAAAAATGGCGGTTGTGCCAATATTAAGAGCAGGTCTTGGAATGGTAGACGGTATTTTAAAATTAGTTCCTGCGGCTCGAGTAGGGCACATTGGAATGTACCGTGATCCAGAGACATTGCAAGCCGTGGAGTATTTTGCCAAATTCCCTCAAGATATTGAAGAGCGTCGAGTATTCGTCGTTGATCCGATGTTAGCAACAGGTGTGTCTGCTATTGCTGCATTAAATCAATTAGTGAATAAGTACCAAGTTCCAGAATCACATATTACATTTTGTTGCTTAGTCGCGGCTCCTGAAGGTGTAAAAGCATTGCAGGAAGCTCATCCAGATGTTGATATCTATACCGCAGCATTGGATGAAAAATTAAACGAACATGGATATATTTTACCTGGGCTAGGTGATGCGGGTGACCGTATCTTTGGTACAAAATAATATAAAACGAATCATTGATACAACGAGCCATAATTTATTTGTGGCTCGTTTTTTATTCGAAACGATGATAAGGAGGGCTAGCGTGAGTGAATTATTATCAAAATTCTATAAAAAGACGACCGCAGAGCGAAACAAGATTATCAAAGAACTTACCCACCAGGATTTTCAAAGCACTACGTTAAGTGAGGAGCAAGGGAGTCAACTGATTGAAAATTACTTGACCAATTATGCAGTTCCTCTGGGAGTGGGATTAAATGTGCAGGTCAATCATCAAGCCTATCTTGTCCCACTTGCTACGGAGGAACCTTCTGTAGTAGCGGCTCTCAGCAATGGGGGTAAAATTTTAGGGAATATTGATGCGACCACAAAGGAACGCCGAATTATTGGTCAAATAATTATGAAGTGTCACCCTGAAAATAATCTAGAACAAATGACACAGCAAATAGAAAAAAATAAAGACCATTTAGTTGAAGTAGCTAATCAATACTGTGAATCGATTCGCTCATATGGAGGAGGGCCAGTTGATATTTGGCTCAAAGGATATCCGGACGATTTACCAGAATTCGCGACGATTTATTTATCATTTGATCCGGTGGATGCAATGGGGGCGAATCAATTAAATACGGTACTTGAAGCATTGGCACCGGACGTTAGTCGGATAATTGATACAGAGGTTGTTATGGCAATTTTGTCGAATTACCAAGACTTAGCATTGACGCAAGCGATGGTGGAAGTGCCCGTCGAGCGGCTAAAATCAAAACAATATTCACCTGAACAATTAGCGCAGCGAATCGAATGGGTCAGTCATTATGCGCAATTGGATCCGTACCGAGCAGTAACCCATAATAAAGGGATTATGAATGGTATCACGGCACTCGCTTTAGCAACGGGGAACGATACACGAGCAATCGAGGCAGCAGTTCATGCCCATGCGAGTCGGGACGGGCAATATCGTGGATTAAGTCAATGGAACTATGATGCGGAAGAAGGAGTACTGAAAGGGGAGTTAACAATCCCGATGCCTGTTGCGACGGTTGGGGGGACTTTATCGAGTCACCCACAAAGTCAACAAGTGCTTAAAACACTCAATGTTACTTCGGCGAAAGAACTAGCGAATGTTATGGTTAGCGTCGGTCTGATTCAAAACTTTGCAGCATTAAGAGCACTCGTGAGTGAAGGGATACAAGCAGGTCATATGCAACTACAAGCACGTTCGACAGCTCTACAAGTAGGTACGCTACCCGAAGAGCTACCAGATATGGTACACTTATTAATGCAACAGTCTGAAATCAATCAACGTGTTGCAGCACAACTTTTAGATAAAATAAGAAAAAATAAGTAGGTGATAGAATGCGAGTAGGAATTGATAAAATAAATTTAGCAGTCCCACATCATTATATCGATATGGTTGAATTAGCCAAGACACGCGGTGTTGACCCAGATAAATTTACGATTGGGATAGGGCAAGATCGCATGAGTTATGCATTGCCGAATGAAGATGCGATTGCGATGGCTGCGAATGCCGCTGAGCCAATACTTACTTCGGAAGATAAAGAACAAATTGATCAAGTTATTTTTGCGACAGAGTCTGGAGTGGATTATTCCAAGTCTGGAGCTACTTTCTTAATGGAGTTATTGAGAATCCAACCCTTTGCTCGTGCGTTTGAAATTAAACAAGCTTGTTATGGTGCCACAGCAGGTCTGTTGAATGCTTGTGACTATGTGGCATTAAGACCCGATCGCAAAGTATTAATTATTGCAAGTGATATTGCTAAATACGGACTGAATACAGGGGGAGAAGTGACTCAAGGGGCCGGTGCCGTCGCCATGCTCGTTTCTGCGAATCCGCAGTTATTAAATATTGAACGTGAAACGGTGGCAAAATCATACAATGAACATGATTTTTGGCGACCTAACGACCAGCCTTATCCACTCGTAGATGGCAAATACTCTACAGAACTCTATATACAAATGTTCCATGAAGTCTTAGCAGAGATTATTCAACGCTATCCAGATACGGTAAGTCAATATCAGATGCTTATCTGCCATACGCCATTTACTAAAATGGGACGCAAAGCGATGGTAGCTGCGCAATCGCAACTTTCTGAGCCGTGGACATCTCGAATTGATCAGTGGTTGGAACGTTACGATGCATCTGTAAGGTTAAATCGACAAGTAGGTAATATTTACACTGGGTCATTATTTTTAAGTTTAATTTCGCTTTTGATTCATGGAGATTTGCACGTTCATGACAAAATTGGCTTGTTCAGTTATGGGTCGGGTGCCGTTGCTGAAATGTTTACAGCAGAAGTAGTAAATCCACCACTTGACATGATAGCGGATTTAACAATTGAACAAAAATTAAACCAAAGAGAAAAATTATCGATTGAGGACTATGAAGCGGTCTACGATGCATCATTAGAAGATGCTTCATGGCAGTCTTTACCAACTTCTTCTGGTTTTTATTTAGCGGAAATTAAAGAAGGACGCCGGATCTATCAGTCAAGATAATTAGAAAATAACTTTAAGAAACTTTGTATTTTGTATGCACTCCTTTAATTTGTATGCTATAATTATTTATAACAATTACAAATAAGGAGTGCGTTTTATGTTTCGCTATATCATAAAAAATAAGGAAGGCCGATTTTTATTAATTGGAACGGTGCTGATGATAATTGGATTTATCTTAACGGGGATGAACTCTAGTCTCAGTCGACCCGTATTTATTGTTTCGATGTTTTTCTTAGGTTACTATGCCGCAAAGAATGCATTAGTGGAGACGATTGAACAAAAATCACCCAATGTAGACTTACTAATGATATTAGCGGCCGTTGGTGCGATGGCGATTCAGTATGAATCAGAAGGTGCGATGCTACTTTTTATTTTTGCAACGGCAGAAATGTTGGAAGAATACGCAATGAACAAAACTTCCAGTGCGATTGTAGGATTGATGTCACATGTTCCTTCAGTGGCCCAGAAACTCCTCGACAACGGTGAGGTGGTAGAAGTTCCAACAGATTCGCTTGAAATTGGAGATGTAGTTGTTGTCTCGAAGGGTGATCAAATTCCAATTGATGGTGAAATTGACCGAAGTGCGATGCTAAACGAAGCGGCTCTGACCGGAGAATCGATTCCGATTGAGAAAGAAAAAGGAGATGCAGCTTTTGCTGGGACTATCAATGAAGGGAACGCATTTTATCTTAAAGTGACGACCGCGTATGATGAGACCGTCTTCTCAAATATTGTTCGGATGGTTGAGGAAGCCCAAGGACGTCCTTCTAAAATTTCAAGTTTTATTGATCGTTTTGAGTCAAAATACGTTATTACAACATTGACCGTCGTTCCGCTTTTTATAGCCTTACTTTATTTCTGGCGAGGATATTCTTTCCAAGACGCATTTTATCGGGGAATGGTATTATTAACGGTAGCGAGCCCATGTGCTTTGGTTGCTTCGGCGACACCTGCTACACTATCAGCTATTTCGAATGGTGCGCGTAATGGTGTGCTCTTCAAAGGTGGGGCAGCCATGGAAGCATTCAGTACGATGGATATTCTCTACTCTGATAAAACCGGAACAATCACGGAAGGTGTTTTTAAAGTTGTTGAATACCAGTTGGCGGATTCAATCTTAGCGGAAGTAGTCTATATGGAACAGCAATCTAACCATCCGATTGCAGAAGCAATTGTAAATTCGTTCTCAGATATTTCATTGAGCCAAGTTAATACGACACAAGAAGTTGAAGAGGTGGCAGGATCTGGCTTAAAAAAAGGTGATATTCTTATTGGTAAGCCAAGCAGCTTCTTAAATTATAAAGATTATGATCATTTTGCTGAACATTTAGAATCAAGTTTTACGACAGTATTTGTAGCAAAAGGAAAGCAAGTAGTAGGGTTCATAACCTTGCAAGACCAAGTCCGTGAAGAATCAGCAGAAGCAATTCGTCTATTTACGGATAGCGGTGTCCATGTCCAAATGGTGACAGGGGATAATGAATCGGTTGCTAAAGAAGTTTCGCAACACGTTGCAATCGAACATTATTATGCTAACTGCTTACCAGAAGACAAAATAGAGTTTGTTCAACGAGATCAACAAGCAGGACACGTTGTAGGAATGATTGGTGATGGTATCAATGATGCGCCAGCGTTAGCTAATGCAGATATTGGTATCGCTATGGGAAGTGGTTCATCGGTTGCGATGGAATCCTCTGATGTTGTGATTGTGCAAAATGATTTACTTAAACTTTTCTATAGTTACGACTTGAGTCATCGTTTAAATCGGATTATTCGTCAAAATATTATTTTCGCAGTCGGCGTGATTATCGCTCTGATTGTCTTGAACTTAATTGGCTGGTTAGATCTTCCAACCGGTGTTGTATTCCATGAGGGATCAACAATCTTAGTAATTCTCAACGGATTGAGAATTTTAAAAACAAAAAAATAGAGGGTATTGATCAACCGTATTGATTTTAATGAATCAATACGGTTTTTTGAATGATTAGGAATCAATGAGAGTCTAGTTATTTGTTTGCATGATGGGTAAATTATGCTATGATGAAAATATATTAGAAAGGGGCGCAACGATGACAACACTATATGGTATGGCAGTACTTTTAGTTTATCTCGTATGTATCCTGTTAAGTTATAGTGTGTTTAAAGACTTTAACTTAAAGCACTTCTATCCAATGGAGAAAGAAGAATTCGCCCAATATGCGATCTGGCTGATTAGTATTTCGATTGGATCAGGGCTCGCAACTTTCTTATTATCGATCATTGAGACGGTTCAAAATATTACGTTAACCTATCTCAATTAACTACTATACATTTTACTCTCTCGTCCGCTCCAAAACGACAGGGGATTAAAAGGGGATTTTTTGTAATGCAAGAGATTATTGTTCAAGGTGGGCAACGCCTGGAAGGATCTGTCAAAGTTGAAGGTGCGAAGAACGCCGTATTACCGATTTTAGCTGCATCGCTCTTGGCAGAGGAAGGTGTAACTGAATTATCGAATGTTCCAGTACTTTCAGATGTAACCTTGATGAATGAATTATTAAGTAATTTAAATGCTGGAGTAAACTTTAATGAAACGGAAAACACCGTTACTATCGACGCAACTGAGACATTGAGAACGGTTGCGGATTATGATTTTGTTAGCAAGATGCGCGCGTCAATTGTTGTAATGGGACCATTATTAGCGCGTTATGGACATGCAAAAGTAGCAATGCCAGGTGGATGCGCAATTGGCACACGTCCGATTGACCTCCACTTAAAAGGATTTGAAGCACTCGGTGCAACAATCAATAATCAAGCTGGGTATGTCGAAGCGACAGCGACCCGGCTAAAAGGTGCGCGCATTTATTTAGACTTCCCAAGTGTAGGTGCCACTCAAAACATTATGATGGCAGCTGTTTTAGCAGAAGGTGTGACGATTCTTGAGAACGTAGCCCGTGAACCAGAAATCGTAGACCTAGCCAACTTCTTAAATAAAATGGGCGCGGAAATTACAGGTGCCGGAACTGAAACACTAAAAATTACAGGTGTAGAACGTCTCCATGGTACGGATCATGCGATTATTGCAGATCGTATTGAAGCCGGAACCTTTATGATTGCAGCAGCTGTTACACAAGGAGATGTATTTGTAGAAGGCGCATTACGTGAACATAATAAACCACTCATAAGTAAATTAATCGAAATGGGCGTTGAAATCGAAGAATACGCTGAAGGCATTCGTGTAATGGGTCCTAAAACTTTAAAAGCGACAGATGTTAAGACACTGCCTTATCCAGGATTCCCAACAGATTTACAATCACCAATGTCGATTGCTCAACTTCTTGCAGATGGAACAAGTGTGCTTACTGAAACAGTTTTTGAAAATCGTTTTATGCATTTTGAAGAATTGCGACGCATGGGTGCACGTTTTACGATTGATCGTCAAACATGCGTTATGTACGGTCCGGCTGATTTTAGCGGATCTAGTGTTAAAGCGTCCGATTTAAGATCTGCTGCAGCCTTAATTATTGCAGGATTAACTGCAAAAGGTTTGACGCGTGTTTCAGAATTGAAATATTTAGATCGTGGATATTATAAGTTCCATGAAAAATTAGCAGCTTTAGGAGCCGATATCGAGCGTGTTGAAATCAATCCAATTGGAAGTCGTCATGCTGAACGCACGCTAGCTGAGGTTAAATAGGAGATTACCATGGCAAAAGAAATCGGAATAGACTTAGGGACCACAAATGTTGTGATACATTTGAAAGGTCGTGGCGTCGTTTTAAACGAGCCTTCCGTAATAGCGGTAGATCGCTATACTCAAGAGATTGTTGCTGTTGGGCGCGATGCATATGATTTGATTGGCCGAACAGGAAATGCCTATGAAATTGTCTATCCGCTGGAACGCGGGGTTATTGCTGATTATGAGCGGACGGAAGCTTTACTCGTCATGTTCTTTCAACGTATTTATCGTCCGAGTTTCTTTAGCAAGCCAAACGTCTTAGTTTCTCGTCCTTCTGTTATTAGTGAAGTTGAAGAACGCGCACTGATTGAAGCGGTAGAACGTGCTGGAGCAGGGCGCGTCTTTATGGATATTGAACCGAAGGTCGCTGGGATTGGAGCAGGCATTTCGCTTGATAGTCCAGAGGGACATATGGTGATTGATATTGGCGGTGGTACGACTGATATCGCGATTATTTCAAATGGCTCGGTTGTCGTGAGTGAAACATTACCCCTGGCAGGTCGAGATATGGACGAAGCCGTATGCGATTATTTTCGTAAACAGCGAAAATTATTGCTTGGTGAACGCTCTGCAGAACAATTGAAGATTCAAATTGCTTCTGCAATCGAAGTGCCGGAAAGTGAGGTCGTTACGGCGACGGTAAAAGGGCGCAACCTATTAACGGGATTACCAATGTCAATTAATGCAACGTCAAATGATTTATACAATGCTATTTTACCGATTATTGATAAAATTGCTTGCAATGCAAAAATGCTAATTGAAGAAGTCAATCCCGAGTTAGCGGGGGATATTATGGAACGAGGTATTATCTTAACGGGTGGTGGAGCATTGATTCGGTCACTCGATGACTATTTGTCAAATGAATTAGAAGTATCAGTGATTGCTTCAGACCAGCCGATGCAATGCGTGGCTATCGGTACGGGTGTGATGTTAGATACAATTGGAACTAATAAATTGATGCGACGGAATCCTTCTCCAATCCAACGTCTGAAGCAAACAATCCAATCTAGCTTTAGACGAATTGTAAAATAATTAAAAATGAGGTGATACCAATGGAACAGACTACGTTGAAAGATTCTGTTTGGAAAAATATATCGAAAGTAACGTTCTTTGTAATATTAATTTTGTTGCTGGTAATTATTTTTTTCATTGTAGGATTGTTTATTGGGTATGCTGGCATCGGGGATGGACATTTCTGGGAAGTTGTTAATACGGATACTTGGCGTCATATTATTGACTTTGTCCAGTAATGTTAGTCTCTCTAAGAGGAAATGAGGGAATAACGTGACCAGTCCATTTAAGCTTTCTGAGCTACTAATTTATCTGTTGCCCCCTATTATTATTTATATCGTTCATTCCTATTTTCGCCGAGAATTAGCGACAGGACTTCCGTTTAAAGTGACTTTAGCCATGTTACTGATTCCAATTTGGATCGTGAATATTGTACTGTTATCAAAATTGATTTATGGCTTTAGTATTATCCACTATGTTTTGTTGATGGTATCTTTTGCTTTGGCGATTCACTTGTATGATTATGTTCGATTTATTGACTATTTTTCGTTGCAAAAATATAGTATTAAAGCGAGTAAACTAGCCTTCTTTCTACTCTCGATATTTTTAATATCCTTAATTATCTTGAGGGTAATCACTTATTTTATAGTATAAAAATTCGAAAAGCACTTTGCGAAATGCGAAGTGTTTTTTTGTGGAGAAAAATGGATTTAAAGTGGTAGATTGTGGGGGGATGTGGTATACTTTATGTATCTTAAACTGGAGGAGGTATAATTAGCGATGTTAATCGGGGAATATCAGCATAATATTGACGCGAAAGGTCGCTTAATTATGCCGGCCAAATTCAGACAAGATTTAGGTTATAGTTTTATTGTAACGAGAGGATTGGATGGCTGCTTGTTCGGTTATCCTTTAGAAAATTGGGCGAAAGTTGAAGAGAAACTTGAACAATTACCTCTCTCTAAAAAAGATGCACGAAAATTTACTCGATTTTTCTATTCAGCTGCCACTGAGGTAGAAGTCGATAAACAAGGAAGAATTAATTTACCGCAAACGCTCATAGATTTCGCTAAAATCGATAAGTCCTGTCGCGTGATCGGCGTATCAGATCGAATCGAGATTTGGAGCAGTGAAGTTTGGGAAGCTTTTGCGGCAGATATGGAAGATGATTTTGAATCATTAGCTGAAGATATGATTGATTTTGGATTGTAATGGAGGAGTTTTAATGACTTTTAATCATGAGACAGTCCTATTACACGAGACGATTGATTCATTAAATGTTGTACCTAATGGGATTTATGTGGATTGCACCTTGGGCGGGTGTGGTCATGCCCAATATTTATTGAGTCTACTGGATGAAGAGGGACATCTTTATGCGTTTGATCAAGACTTGACAGCATTAGAAAATGCAAAGCAAGTCTTAGCTGACGACATTCAAAGAGGGCGTGTTACGCTAATTCATAGTAATTTTTCAAATTTAAAAGATGAACTAGAAAAATATCGTGTCAATCAAGTCGACGGCATTTACTACGATTTAGGTGTTTCTTCTCCACAATTTGATATTGCTGAACGTGGTTTTAGTTACCAACACGAAGGCCGATTGGATATGCGAATGAATCAATCACAAGCACTAGATGCCCATCAAATTGTTAATGAATGGTCAGAGTCGGAATTGAGTCGGATTATTCGTCGATATGGAGAAGAACGATTTTCAGGGCGGATTGCACGTCAAATTGTCGAATCACGTAAAAATGCATCAATTGATACAACATTAGAGTTAAGTGAACTTGTTAAACAAGCGATTCCTGCTGCGACGCGACGTAAAGGCGGGCATCCTGCGAAACGAACATTTCAAGCGATTCGCATTGCGGTAAATAATGAATTGGGTGTCTTAGAAGCATCACTAGAAGCTGCTGTTCAATTACTCAAAGAGGGCGGACGTATATCGGTTATTTCATTCCATTCGTTAGAAGATCGCATTGTAAAAGGTTATTTCAGAGAATTGAGTGCGATGCCTGAGACACCGCCAAATATGCCAATGATTCCAGAAGAATTGTTGCCAAAATATCGAATGGTATCAAGAAAACCCATTGAAGCGACACAAGATGAATTAGAGCAAAATCGACGGGCAAGAAGTGCACGTCTACGGGTACTCGAGCGTATTCGAGCATAAAAGAGTTATGAAGGAAGGTAGGTGAAAGTCATGACTGCTGTAAAAAAATATTCGCATTATGAAACGCCAGAATATACGAATTCTGGGAGTTTAGCGAGAAAACCGATACCAGCCAATGACGATTACACGATACCTTCATCAAGCGACGTCCTATCTTTGCAACGGCGCTGGTTGTATCTTATTTATACTTTAACAACTTTAATTTGTGGGGTGTTATTAGTCCTTGCGATGACCACCCAATTCGAAGTTCGTAAAATAAATCATGCGATTGAGCAAATTGAAGCTCGAAATGAAAAACAGATTTCTCAAATTAAACATTATCAAAGTTTAATGGTGGATCAATACAATTACGAAGCGATTAAAGCATCTGCCGAAAGCGAAGGAATGTCAATTAGTAGCGAACGAGTTAAGGAATTAGATTATGAGAATAGATAACAATACTTCAAATAAGTTTTTATTAAACCATATTTTTATCGTTGTTGTAATGGCACTTATCGTGATGGGACGTTTTGTGCAACTCGGGATATTTAAAAGTACAAATGGAATCGATTTAACGGAACTATCGATGTCATCTATAGTAGGAAGTAGTATCAATGATATACCTAGAGGAACGATTTATGATCAAAATGGGGTTCCTTTAGCCATTGATGCTACTTCCTATTCGCTTTTTGCAATTGTTGATAATGAGGGGTTATCAACCGTTAGTCGTCCGATAGAAACGGCAAACATGTTGAGTGAACATTTAAATATGAGTGCACAAGAGATTTATGATATTTTACAAACCGAAGATGTTGTTCAAGTAGAGTTTGGTCCTGCTGGAAAAAACATTTCACGAGAGTTGAAGGAATCAATCGAATCCGAAGGGTTTTCGGGACTAGGCTTTTATGAGAATCAGCAACGGAAATATATCAATAATTATTTTGCCTCACATCTTATTGGTTATTTATCCGAAGACGAGCAATATTTGTATAATGGTGAGGCTGTCCGAACTCGAGTCGGTAAAAGTGGTGTAGAAGCTGCTTTTAATGATCAATTGAGCGGTATTGATGATTTTTATTTGATGCAGACTCATGAAAAGCTATTGCGCGGACGCGATGTCTATTTAACACTTAATAGTCAGTTACAAAATCACCTTGAGCAACTGTTAACGACGGCTTATGAAAAATATGAACCCGAACTGATAAGTGGTTATCTTGTCGAGTTGGGAACAGGCAAATTACTTTCTGCTGGACAGCGCCCTTCTTACAATTTAAATACGTTAGAAGGCATTGACCAAGACTGGGAAGGACAATTTGTGAGTGAAGCCTATGAGCCAGGTTCTACTTTGAAAATTTTGACACAAAGTATCGCCTATGACCGAAATATTTATCAACCTAACGAGCTTGTTATGACTGGATCAATCGAGATTGAAGATACCGTCGTCAAAGACTATAATTTATATGGTTGGGGAGAAATTCCATTCGATGAAGCGCTCGCGCGCTCAAGTAACGTGTCTATGGTGGAATTGGTCCGCCGAATGGGATTGGAAAGCTGGGAGCAAACTTTAGAAGAATTAGGCTTTGGACAATCAACACATTCAGATTTGCCAGGTGAAAATACTGGCTTTATCGATTTTGATAATCCAGTTTCTGTCTATATGTCAGGCTTTGGACAAGCAATATCTGCCACTCCGATTCAATTGATGCAAGCTTATTCAATGATCGGTAACCAAGGAGACATTATAAAAATTCAATATGCCTATGGCAGCGACACGTCGGATTATGAAACGCAGAAAATAAAAACAATGATCCGCCCAGAATCCGCGCAGCATATCTTGGATATTTTAATGGACGCTGTAGAACAACCGTATGGTACGGCACAAGATTTTAAAATGCCGAATGTACGTATCGCGGCTAAAACTGGGACCGCTCAAATTGCTAATCCTACGGGAGCAGGCTATTTGGCGGGGCCTAATGATTACTATTTTTCGGTCGTATCATTTTTCCCGGCAGAACAACCAGAATATATGCTTTATTTGACCTTGAAGCGTCCCGAGAATAACCAAGGACGTATGGGAAGTCAGATTTTAGCCGAGGTCTTTAAACCGTTCGTAGATTATGTGTTATTAAATAACTAAGACAGATAAGGAGACTTGATAGTGAATCAAACGGAATTATTAAAGCCACTTTATAACTATACTATATTAAAAGATATTGCTTTAGATGAATCGGTGACATCATTAACGAATGATTCCCGAAAAATAACACCAGGGTGTGGTTTTATTGCGATTCAAGGAGAACAATTTGATGGTCATCGAGTTCTAGCAGAAGTGATTGAAGCAGGCGCACGGTTGATAATTGTTGAAAAGAAACCTAAAAATATTGAGAGCTTAAATGCGACCATCGTTCATGTTCCATCAACGGTAAAGGCTCAGGCAATTTTGGGGAATCAATTTTATCAAGAACCTTCAAAGAAAATGGATGTGGTGGCAGTTACCGGAACCAACGGTAAAACGACCATTACGCATATGATTAATTTTATGCTTGAGCGAATAGGACATCGGACGGGCTTAATTGGGACGGTGCAATATAAGATTGATCAGCAAATTTTACCAGCGATTAATACGACACCCGACTCATTAAGTTTACAACAGATGTATCATCAAATGGTTGAAGCATCATGTCAAGATGTTTTACTCGAAGCTTCTTCTCACGCATTAATGTTAGGACGTTTATGGTATACATCGGTTAATTGTGCTATTTTTACGAATTTAACACGTGAGCATTTAGATTTCCATAAAACAATGGATGGCTATGCTCAAGCGAAAAGTCTTCTATTTAGTCAATTAGGTCAACAATTTAATGTTGGTAGAGCGCCTCTGGCAATTATTAATCAAGATGATGGTGCGGGTGAACTGATGAGCGCTGTAACTTCGGCGGATATTGTAACGTATAGCTTGCAAGATAAGGGTGCAACAGCTTATGCGCACTCGATTACTTCTTCATCGGGACGCACAGATTTTGTGATGGAATTCCAAGGAGAAAGTTACGAAGTGATGATTCCAGTGCGAGGGAGCTATAATGTTTCAAACTTTTTAGCGAGTTGTTTATGCTTAGTGTATTATTATGATTATGATGTCACTAAAGTGATTGAAATGATGCAACACTTTGAAGGGGTCTCTGGTCGAATGCAATCCATTCAAGAGGGTCAACCTTATGAGGTGATTGTTGATTTTGCCCATACGACCGATGCTTTGGAACGTGTACTTAGTGAATTAGTAGCACATAAATCGGATAATCAACGTCTTATTACGTTGATGGGTCACAGTGGAGGGAATCGTGACAGTGAAGCTCGGCCTGAATTGGGTAATATACTATTTAAGTATAGTGACCTTGTTATTTTAACAGCTGATAACCCACGTTATGAAGATGTGACGAAAATTTGTCAGGAGATGATTGGCTCTCACAATGATAAAGCCTATCATATTGTAGTTGATAGAAAAGAAGCCATTCAATTCGCTGTGGATCAAGCCCAAACGAATGATATCTTAGTATTTCTAGGTAAGGGTGGAGAACCATATCAAGTAATTGAAAACCAGTATTTACCATATGATGAAGCGAGTGTAGTCCGGCAAACTATTCAAGATAAATTATCGAAAAGTGAGGGGTAGACATAACGATGAAAGATTTAATACCAGTAATTTCAAGTGCCTTTTTAAGCCTTATTTTTGTTCCATTTTTTATTAAGTTATTTATGAATAAAAAAATTGGCCAAGTGACTCGAGAAGAGGGGCCAAGTTGGCATGAAGTAAAAACAGGAACACCTACAATGGGAGGGACCGTTTTTATTCTAGTTTCTCTAGTTTTATCACTCATCTTTGCTGTACTATCACGATATTTTGACGGTTCTTTTTGGATGGTATGGTTAGCACTCTTGTTATTTGGTGGTATCGGTTTTATCGATGATTTTATTGCTGTTTTCCATCAAAAAAATGAAGGCCTGACCGCACGTCAGAAATTTTTAGCTCAAATTGCCTTCTCGGGGATTATTGCTTTGATAGGTTGGCTGACACAGCAATTAATAACGATTCCTCTATTTGCTTTTAATATCCAAAATTACTTTTTAATTACAATTTTTATGTTTGTTTGGATTACAGGTTTTTCAAATGCGGTTAATTTAACAGATGGCTTAGATGGTTTAGCTACCGGATTGAATATTATTGCCTATCTCACCTATTATTTCATTGCGAAATCGCATGGCTATTTTGATATTGCTTTAATTTGCTTGATTGTGGTAGGGGCTTTAAGTGGATTTTTAATTTACAATGTTAAACCAGCGAAGATTTTTATGGGGGATGTGGGATCTCTGGCGCTAGGTGCGGGACTCGCAGTTATCTCGATTGTTTTAAATAAACCTTGGAGCCTATTATTAATCGGTCTTGTCTTTGTACTTGAGACGTTAAGTGTGATTATTCAAGTAATTTCATTTAAAACTACCGGTAAACGGGTCTTTAAAATGAGCCCAATCCACCATCATTTTGAAATGTCAGGGTGGAGCGAATTGAAAGTGGTATACGTATTTTGGAGTGTTGGTGTGATTTGTGCGATTATCTCATTGATTCTTTTTACATAAAATAAGGGAGTAGACGGAATGAACCAGGAATTGTTTGATCAAAAAAACATATTAATTATCGGTTATGCGATGACAGGGCAATCTGTGGCGGAATTTCTTGTTCAAAAAGGGGCCAATGTCACGGTCAATGACCGAGGAAATTTAATTGAAGACGAATCGGTCGACGCTTTAATTCGACAAGGTGTTAAGTTCGTGACTGGCGGTCACCCGCTGTCGTTATTGGAACAACCGTGGGACTATATTATAAAGAATCCTGGCATTCCTTATTCAATTGATATTATACAAGCGGCAAAAAAGAAAAATATTCCAATCTATACTGATGTAGAAATTGCGAGTTGGATCGCATCAGGCGATATTATTGGTATTACAGGGAGTAATGGTAAGACGACAACGACCCAATTGATTTACAATTTGTTGAAAGCAAGTGACCAATTTGAAACCTACTTATCAGGCAACATTGGCATTCCGGTGCTATCACAAGTTGATAATCTTAACCCAAAAGATCAATTGGTAATGGAGTTATCGAGTTTTCAATTAGAGGGAACGCAAAAATTCCACCCACATATTGCGATTATTTGTAATATTTATGAAGCACATCTGGATTATCATCAAACGCGTGATAATTATATTCAAGCAAAATTAAAAATTACCCAAAACCAAACGGAGAATGACTATTTAATTTATCGTTATGATCAAGGTGAATTAACTCAGTTAATTAAAGAAAGTGGAACTCAAGCAATACTTATTCCATTTAGTGTCCAATGTATTGATGATGTCGTTCGAAAAACGGGAGTCTACTTTGAGAATGAAGCGATTTATTATCAAGGTGAATATGTGATGTCTACTCAACACATCCAATTACCTGGGCAGCATAACTTGGAAAATATTTTAGCTGCCATTGCTGTTGCGAAATTAAAAGATCTCGATTTACAACTCATTGCAGATGTTATCAATCAGTATACAGGGGTTGCACATCGAATCCAGGTCATCGAGCGAGTAGCAGGCCGTACATTTGTGAATGATTCTAAAGCAACAAATATTACAGCAACAATTACGGCATTAAAGAGCTTCAAAGAACCCATTCGCTATATAGGTGGCGGATTAGATCGCGGTAATGGATTTGATGAATTAATACCGTATGCTGGGAAAATTCAAAGTGCATATCTCTATGGAGAGACAAAGCATAAGATGAAAGAGACCTTTGATAAACTCCCAGGGGTTAAAGTGCGCCTTTTTGATAACCTTGAACAAGCAACAGAACAAGCTTACTATGATGCGCAAGCGGGAGAGGTTATTTTACTTTCTCCGTGCTGTGCGAGTTGGGATCAATTCGATCATTTTGAACAAAGAGGGGATTGCTTTGTAAAAACAGTCAAGGCTTTACTAAAGCAACAGCCTTATAAAAAGGAGAATTAATTTATGACAATAAAACGTATTGTACTAAGTGGCGGTGGAACAGGAGGACACGTCTATCCTGGTCTATCTGTTTATCAAGAACTTAAACGACGTTACCCAGAATTAGAGTGCCTTTTTATAGGAACAGCAAAAGGACTCGAATCTGAGATTTTAAAACAACATCCAGATATTCAATTTAAAACGATTGAGATTTCTGGGTTTAAACGTAAATTAACATTGAGCAACTTTAAGGTTATTTTCCAAATGCTCAACAGTACGCATAAAGCTAAAAAAATGATTCGCGACTTTAATCCCGACGTTGTGATTGGAACTGGAGGATTTGTTTGTGGACCTGTACTCTGGGCAGCCACTCAGCTGAAGGTCCCAACCTTAATTCATGAACAAAATAGTGTTGCGGGTGTGACAAATAAATTTTTAGCGAGTAAAGTTGATAAAATCGCGACTTCTTTTAAAGAAGTACACCGAGATTTTGCTCAGCATCCGCAAAAATTAGTCTATACTGGAAATCCACGAGGACAAGAGGTATTGGATAAAGTGAGTGAAATAGATCGTTTAACCTCACAATTTGGGTTGAACCCGGATTTGGCCACGGTCTTAATCTTTGGTGGAAGTCGGGGTGCACCCGCAATTAACCAAGCAGCAATCGAATCAGTAGAAGCTTTTGCTTCTGCACCATATCAAGTCATTATTGGGACTGGGAAAGTCCATTATGATGAATGGATCCAATATTTAGCTGAGCGTAAGGTGACGGTGCCAGCGAATGTTAAAATTATAAACTATATCGACCAAATGCCGAGCTTGATGAATCAAATTGACTTGATTGTATCACGAAGTGGCGCAACAACTTTAGCGGAGATTACTGCTTTGGGTCTACCGAGTATCTTAATCCCAAGTCCTTATGTAACAAATAATCATCAAGTAAAAAATGCTTTAGCATTAGTCAATCAGCAAGCCGCCGTAATGATTGAGGAAAAAGATTTAACGGCTCAAACACTTAAGGAGCAAATTGATGAATTAATGGCATCACCAAGTCAGCTCAAACAAATGTCTGAAAAAGCCAAAAACTTGGGGAAACCAGATGCGATTGATGCACTAGTAGTTGAAATTGAAAAATTAGTTAAGTAGAATGATGCGAAAGTATGAGAGGAGGTATAGAGATGAGGTACGATTCAAAAGAACGATTTAATTTTAATACGTCCAATAATCAAGGAAATCACTCTATTTTTGGCCATCGTACCTCATTGAATACCTCTGGCCCTTCGCAAAACAAGGTAATTTCAATGCGACACCCTGCACGCAGACAAGAATGGGATATGCGTGTTCAACAGCCTCGAGAACGAAATTTTAATCCTTATGAGCGCACGCATTATCATTTCGATGATTTTCAACCTTGGCGCAATGAAGCATCATTGCAAGGTTTTAGGTCAACATCGTTTAACTCTCGAAAAAAGACCCCACATTCACACGTGCAACGTATTTCTAAAATAGAAAAGTTGAAGCGTTGGTTCGACTCAGAATTAGAACGAGGACGACGAGACCCCTATCCAAAAGGGATTGTAAAAGCAGGTGCAGTTTACCTATTTTTATTAATAATGATTATGATAAATGGAATTAAAATAAACCCTTATCAATTTGTTAATCAAGTCACGGTATCGGGTAATGAATTAGTTGTTGATGCATTAATTCAACAATCGTCACGAATTGAACCTTTTGATCGGGTGAAAGAAGTATTCCGTCAACGTGAAGCGATTGAACGGGTCATTGTTTCGGAAAATCCAATGGTTGAATCCGTCACGTTTGAACGTCCTAATGGATCGGCATTAAATATAAAAGTAAGTGAACATCGTTTCGTAGGGTTAACAGAGATTAATTCTAATTTCTATCCAGTGAGTTCGAGTGGCGAGGTAATCAGCACAGAAAGACCGGAACTGGATTTAGCCGTTGCTGCTGATAAGTTACCGATACTTGAGGGATTTAATAATACTGGTGAATTACGAACAATTGCTGAGAGTTTAGAACAAATACCGCCAGAAATTTTAGCGCAAATGCAAAATATTCGTGCATCCACGGATATTAATAAACCTCAGGGGATTGAAGTTCAAATGAAAGATGGCAATATCATTATGGCTATTGCTTCAACGTTTGCTCAAAAAGTACAACATTACCCCAAAATTTTAAATCAATTGGAAGGTCGTACGGGAATTATTAATTTAGAAGTGGGCGCTTATTTTACACCGTTCGAATAAAACCAATTAACACTAAAGTTCCATTAATAAAGATAACTATTATTAGATTTCTATGTCGATAATGGTTTCTTCTTCTAATGGAATGTTGATTATGCTAAGATATATAAGAATATGAACTAGATTAAGGAGGCTCCCTCGATGCGACAACATGAGACTTTTGTGAGCTTAGATATCGGGACAACTTCAATTAAAGTAGTTGTAGCGGAATATATTAATGGATCTGTTAACATCATTGGTGTCGGCAATGAAAAATCTCGCGGGTTAAGCCGAGGTGTTATTGTTGATATAGATGAAACTGTCTATTCCATTCAAAGGGCAGTAGATCAAGCATCACGCAAAGCGAATTATCAAATTCGTTCAGTGATTGTAGGTGTACCAAGTAACCAAATTATGATTGAAGAATGTCATGGAATGGTTGCAGTGGCTAGCGAAAACCGTGAAATCACCAATCGTGATGTGGATAATGTTATTTCAGCAGCAAAGGTACGTTCAGTACCGCCTGAGCGCGATATTATTTCAATTATTCCAGAAGAATTTATTGTGGATGGCTTCAATGGAATTAAAGACCCAAGAGGTATGCTCGGTGTCCGATTAGAATTATATGCTCGACTTGTAACAGGACCCCGCACAATTATTCATAATATTAGACGCTGTGTACAAAAAGCAGGACTTGAGATTGCAGAATTGGTAGTTCAACCCCAAGCCATTGCATCCGTTGCCTTATCACGCGATGAACGTGAGTTCGGTACGGTAATTATTGATATGGGTGGTGGACAGACCACTGCATCGATTATTCATGATAACCAATTAAAATACACGATGGTAGATCAAGAGGGTGGGGATTTCGTTACCAAAGATATCTCAATTATTTTAAACACCTCAATTGAAAGTGCTGAACGCATTAAACGTGAATATGGTTATGCAGTCAGTGCTGACACCTCAGATCAAGAGTATTTTCCTGTTGAAACGGTCGGAAAGAAAGAGCCGGTACGTGTCGATGAACATTTCTTAGCTGAAATTATTGAGGCACGTATGGTTCAAATCTTCGAAACGCTACATGACGAACTTCAACGCGTAGATGGCTTAGATTTGCCAGGAGGGTTTGTAATGACCGGTGGTGGTGTAAGTCTACCTGGTGTCGTTGAGTTAGCGAAACGCTACTTCGGCAATCAAATTCGCGTCTTTATTCCTGATGAGATGGGAATGCGTAATCCAATTTATGCAACGAGCCTAGGGTTGATTAATTACGTAGCTCAACTTGATGATATTCATCGAATCGCTCAAGGAACTTATTCAAATCTTGCATACTCAAACCAAGAGATGCACCCACCTTATGCGCAAAGTAGACAAATGGAAGGGCCTGTAGGGCGTTCGACACCAGCGGCATCTTCCCAACAGTCTCACGCTCAAACATGGCGTGATGATGATTATTTCTCTGCGGAATCTGAATATGAACAACGAAACTCAGCTGAGGATAACCGTTCGCAATTGACAAATCGTTTCCCTAATTTATTTGGTCAACGAGAAAAGAATCAAGTTAGAGATGAGCAGTACCCATATCAAGATTATAATGCTTATCCGTCATCTTCAGTAAGAGGTCCGGTGGAAGAATCAAATGATTATCGAGATAACTACTACCGAGAAGAATCCTACCCGAAAGATGAAAATAATTTTATGGCACGAATTCGTAATTATTTCAATACATTTTTTGATTAATAAGTTAAGTAACTACATAGGAGGTTATTGAGATGGAATTATCGTTCGATACAACATTAAATCACGATGGCGCAAATATTAAAGTAATTGGTGTCGGTGGAGCAGGCGGCAATGCGGTTAACCGTATGATTGAAGAACACGTCCAAGGTGTCGAGTTTATTGTAGCGAATACCGATACACAAGCATTAAATTTATCCAATGCGGATACTAAAATTCAATTAGGTCAAAAAATTACAAAAGGACTGGGTGCAGGTTCGCTACCAGAAATCGGTCTGAAAGCGGCTGAAGAAAGTGAAGAGCAAATTCGCAAATCACTTGAAGGCGCAGACTTAGTCTTTGTTACAGCAGGAATGGGTGGTGGTACTGGGACAGGTGCCGCACCCGTTGTAGCGAAAATTGCTAAAGAATTAGGCGCATTGACGGTCGGAGTTGTTACACGTCCATTCACATTTGAAGGACCAAAACGTGGTCGTGCAGCTGCAGAAGGTCTTAAGAACTTAAAAGAGAATGTTGATACACTGGTGACTATCTCCAATAATCGTTTGTTAGAGATTGTTGATCGCAAGACCCCAATGCTTGAAGCATTCCGTGAAGCAGATAACGTGCTGCGTCAAGGTGTACAAGGAATCTCTGATTTAATTACTTCACCAGGTTACGTTAACTTAGACTTCGCTGACGTCAAAACTGTTATGAAAGATCAAGGCACCGCATTAATGGGAATTGGTCAAGCTTCTGGTGAAAATCGTACAGCTGAAGCAACGAAAAAAGCTATTTCTTCTCCATTATTAGAAGTATCAATCGATGGAGCAGAGCAAATTCTATTAAATATTACGGGCGGCGCAGACTTAAGTCTATATGAGGCACAGGATGCAAGTGAAATTGTTGCAAATGCGTCAAGTAGTGATGTAAACATTATCTTTGGTACGTCAATTAACGAAGAACTCGGAGATGAAGTTGTTGTCACAGTCATCGCAACGGGTATTGAGCATGAAAAGTCTGATACGAGTCATTCTATAAAACAGCCTCGTCGAACATTTGGTTCAAAAGAAGCAACAGGCCAACCTCAACGCACAAGTGAAGCAGGACAACGTGAATCTAATGCGAATACTAATTATACTCGTGAAAAACGTCCCGAACGTGATTTATTCAGCGACTGGGAAATTAACCGAGAGCAAAGTACACGAGATATTAGTGATATTGAAGCTGAAGCACCAACAGAGCGCCAGTTTGAATCTACTCCATCTCATGTAAACCAACAACCGAGCGAAGTGAATGATTCCGAAGAATTAGATACTCCGCCATTTTTCAGAAAACGTCACCGTAATTAATTTAACTTAGCGAGGAAGCATTCGCTTCCTCCTCATTTTATATGGAATGAAAGGAGTTACGAATGAAACTAGTGATCATAATTAATTATTTGTTTAGAGCGTACTCCATGGTTTTAGTTTTATATGCGTTATTATCATGGTTACCTGGAGCGAGAGAGAGTAGTTTAGGGAAGTTAATATCGAAGTTAGCTGAACCTTATATCGGGATATTCGATCGTTATATTCCATCAATTGGTGGCATTAGTTTTAACGTAATTATTGCCTTGTTCGTTTTAAATTTAGTTCAACGCGGCTTTATCACGTTGGTCTTTAACTTGGTGAGTCGGTCGATTCGATGAACGAACAAGTCTATCAACATTACCGGCCGGAAGAAGCCGAATTTATTGATTTGGTCTACGATGGGTTACACAGAGTAGATAACCATTATGTTCCTGTCTTGTTACATTTTTTAACACCACGCGAGCAAATGATTGCGCAACAAATTGTTGAAGAGTATGGCGATTTTAAAATTGCCTTTTACGGTGGAATTCATGCGACGGAACGGCGTCGAGGTCTTATTTATCCAGATTATTATCAACCAACCGATGTTGATTACGGTTTGACACTTTTACAGTTACATTATCCTGTGAAGTTTGCAGATATTTCTCACGGAAAAATATTGGGAACATTGATGTCTCAAGGAGTTGATCGCAACCGTATTGGAGATATTATAAGTGATGGTGAGCAATGGCAAGTCGTTGTTGAACATGAAATAAGCACGTATTTAATCCATTCAATTGATAAAATTAGCAATGTAGGAGTTCGATTGGAAGAGATGCCTGCTGAATCAATGTTGATATCCCAAGAAGAATGGGAAACGGAGTCCATTGTTGTGAGCTCGATGCGCCTTGACACTTTAATTAGCAATGTCTATAATTTTTCTAGACAGCGTGCAAAAGATTTGATTCAACAAGGAAATATAAAAGTTAACTTTACGTTGACGGAACGACCAGATATTGAAGTCAGTGAACAAGATATTATCTCAGTACGTAAATTTGGCCGTTTCTGGATTGAGAGTATTAATGGAAGAACAAAAAAGGATAATGTCCATTTAACGGTTAATGTATTGAAACGATAATTAGAAGGACTTAGTTTGAATAGAAAGGGAGATAGTATGGCGATTACACCGAATGAAATCTTAACTAAAGAATTTGATTCACGTTTTAGAGGATATGATGCGAATCAAGTTAATGATTTCTTAGATATGATTGTGGCAGATTACGATCAACTGATAGTAGAGAGTGAGCGATTAAAGGAACAATTAGCACAAGCGCATGAGAAAAATGCTTACTTCGCTCAATTACAAGAATCATTAAATAGTTCTATTTTAGTAGCTCAAGAAGCTGCTGAAAGATTAAAACAAAATGCACGTAAAGAAGCAGAATTAATTCTTTTTGAAGCAGAGCGTGAAGCAGATTTAATTATTGATCGCGCTTCGACTACGGCAAAAGATATTGTCAAAGAATCAGATGTATTACGCCGCTCAAGTAAAAGCTATCGAGCTAAGTTAGAACAAATCATCCGTGAACAATTAGCAGAAGTAACAAGCTCAGAATACCACCGTCTATTTGATGAAGAATTAGACACCACTTATGACGATGAGCATCTGAAAGAAGCAAATCAACGTGCAATCGATCGTGTTGATTATTTGGAACAACAAGACCCTGAAGGGTTCAACCAAATCAATGAAATTGCTGAACAAATTAAAGAAGATCAGCAAACTGAACTTTATAATTTTGAAGATGTAGCAGTAGATCCAGCGCAGGAAGTGGCTACGAAATTGCAAGAAGAATATTCACAAGAACACGACGATGAGGATTTACTCGGCGAAACAATTCAAATCAATCCAAAAAATTAAATAATATAAATTATGATGATGAAGGACCAGTGCCTCCTAGGATACTCCAAGCGAATTGAGATGGGTGCGAGCTCAATAGTTACTCGTAGGGG
Organism: Falseniella ignava; assembly: GCF_002847645.1. NCBI lineage: Bacteria > Bacillati > Bacillota > Bacilli > Lactobacillales > Aerococcaceae > Falseniella > Falseniella ignava. Next base: position 19,315 of record NZ_PKHE01000012.1, on the reverse strand, counting down.
TCATATCACCTTTATTTAAACACTTCTAAGTGAAGTCGCTCTAACGAGCGTTATCAAAGATGAGTGAATAGAATGGTTAATTCTATTAATTTTGGGTGGTACCACGCCGACTGCGTCCCGATTTTTCGGGGCGTTTTTTTATTTTTCAGGATGATTTAAAGGAGAAGAGTATGAAAGTAAAAGACACATTACATTTAGGTCAAACAAAATTTGATATGCGAGCTAATTTACCGCAAAAAGAAGTCGCTTTGCAAGAAGAATGGGAAAAAGAATCAATCTATCAAAAAATCCAACAAAAAAATGAAGGGAAACCTACCTTTATTCTTCATGATGGTCCTCCATATGCGAATGGCCAGTTACATATGGGGCACGCGTTAAATAAAATTTCTAAAGATTTTATTGTGCGCTATTATTCGATGAATGGTCATCGTGCACCGTACGTGCCAGGTTGGGATACACATGGATTGCCAATCGAACAAGCGCTAGTTAATTCTGATAAAGTAGATCGTAAAAGCTTATCGACGGCAGAATTTAGAAAACTATGTGAAGCCTATGCTTTAAAACAAGTTGAAAATCAAAAAGCAGACTTTAAACGTCTCGGAGTCACAGGAGATTGGGACCATCCTTATTTAACGCTTACGCCAGAGTATGAAGCGCAACAACTACGTGTTTTCGGTAAGATGGCAGAGCGTGGGTATATTTATAAGGGATTAAAGCCGATTTATTGGTCGCCATCGAGTGAATCTTCGCTCGCAGAAGCTGAAATTGAGTATAAAGATGTGAAGTCTCCATCAATCTACGTTGCATTTCCAGTTCGATCTGGTTCTGGTGTTGTACCTGATCATGCAGAATTTGTTATTTGGACGACGACACCATGGACATTACCTGCTAACTTAGGAATCTCTGTTTTGGGTGAAGCAACCTATGTCGCAGTTGAAGTAGGCACGAGAATATTTATTGTTGCTAAAGATTTATTAGAAACCATTGCAAATGAAATTGGTTGGGAAAATTACCAAGTTGTCAAAGAGTACCAAGGAGCAGAATTTGATCGGCTTAAAGTAAAACATCCATTCTACGACCGGGATTCATTAGTTATGGTTGGAGATCATGTTACCTTAGAATCTGGGACTGGCTTAGTTCATACCGCACCAGGGCATGGGGAAGACGACTTTATTATTGGACAACGTTATGGCTTGGAAGTATTAAGTCCAGTTGATAATCGTGGCCATTTTACCGATGAAGCACCAGGTTTTGAAGGAATGTTCTACCTAAAAGGGCAAAAAGAAGTCTTAAAAATCATTGAAGAAAATGGCACTTTACTTTATTTAAGTGAAATTGAACATAGCTACCCACATGATTGGCGTACGAAGCAACCGGTTATTTTCCGTGCGACACCACAATGGTTTGCTTCAATTGATAAATTCCGTGATCAGTTACTCGATGCAGTTGAAAATGAGGTAACGTGGTATCACCCATCAGGTCTTCGCCGTATTTATAATATGATTCGTGATCGTGGGGACTGGGTTATTTCAAGACAACGCGTTTGGGGTGTGCCACTACCAATTTTCTATGGTGAAGATGGCGAGCCAATTATTGATCGACAAGTGATTGATCATGTGGCGGACCTCGTTGAAGAGCATGGCTCAAATATTTGGTTCGAATGGGAACCAAAGGATTTATTACCAGAAGGCTACCAACATCCATCAAGCCCGAACGGCCAATTTACTAAAGAATTAGATATTATGGATGTGTGGTTCGATTCTGGTAGTTCTTGGTCGGGTGTGTTAGAGACGCGCGAAGAATTAAGCTATCCAGCGGACCTATATCTTGAAGGGTCTGACCAATATCGTGGTTGGTTTAACTCAAGCTTTACGACTTCCGTTGCAACGCGCGATATGCCACCTTATAAGGCAGTCTTATCACAAGGCTTTGTAATGGATGGTAAAGTTCAAAAAATGAGTAAGTCTATCGGTAATGTGATTACGCCAGAGGAAATTACGCAAGATCTTGGAGCGGATATTATCCGTCTTTGGGTCTCAAGTGTTGATTATGAAAATGATGTACGTATTTCGCGTGATATATTAAATCAAGTTGCTGAGGCTTATCGTAAAATTCGTAATACTTTCCGCTTTATCTTATCGAATATTGAAGCTGATTTTGACCCAGCGGTTGATTGTGTTCAAGAAGAGGAGATGGAACCGGTCGATCGCTATATGATGAGTCAATATCGCCTATTGGTTCACGACATGCATGAAGCCTATACGCATTATGAATTTAACCGAGTTTATAAACGATTAATTAATTTCGTGACAGTCGATCTATCGGCTTTCTATTCCGATATTGCAAAAGATATTGTCTATATTGAACAAATGAATAATCGTAAGCGTCGCAGTATTCAAACCGTCTTTTATGAAATATTATCTGGTTTAACTCGCATGCTAACACCGATTTTACTGCATACAATGGAAGAAATTTGGCAATTTATTCCAGGAGCAGAGAATTATATTCAACTTCAAGAGATGCCACATTTTGTTAATGTTGATGCAGATCAAGAGCTTGTTGATCAATGGGAAACATTCTTCAAAGTTAAAGAAGGTGTCGATAAAGCGAAAGAATTAGCGAAAGACGATGAGCATGCACCAGTTAAAAAAGGTTTTGAAGCGAAAGTTACCTTGTATTGTGATACAGATCTAGCCCAAGCATTAGAGCAATATAGTGAGCACTTAGATCAATTATTGATTGTGTCAGAATTGGAAATTCAGCCATTCAGTGAACGTGACACATCCGCAGTTGATTTTGATGATTTTGCAGTGAAAGTTGAACCAGCGAAGGGCCATATTTGCGATCGCTGCCGTGCGGTACGTCCTGAAGTAGGAACAATTGAAGCAGCACCTGAATTCTGTCAACGCTGCTACGATATCGTTAAAGAAGAAACGCCAGAGTTTTTCCAATAAAATATTCAATAAAAACGCCAGTCATTTTAATGTGACTGGCGTTGATTATTTTGATAAGAATCAATATGGATTATAACAAAATAGAGATAATCGCTTGCATCGATACGGGTGCTCCAGGTCCTAATGGAAGGTTTAGAGCAAACCAAATGATTAATAGAATACTCCAAATAATTAAGAATGCCATTGAGTAGGGTAACATCACTGAAATCAGTGTACCCATCCCGCTCTTCTTATCATAGCGTTGCATAAAGACAAGAACCATTGCAAAATATGTCATTAACGGTGAAATAATATTCGTTGCTGAGTCCGCTACACGGTAGGCCATTTGAGTCATTTCAGGTGATAGACCGACAGCCATAAACATTGGTACAAAAATCGGAGCTAAAATAGCCCATTTCGCGGAAGCAGAACCAATAAATAAGTTAATAAAGGCTGATAAAATAATAAAGACTAAGACAAGTGGAATACCTGTAAAGTTAGCACGTTCGAGTAAGTCTGCTCCTGAACTGGCAAGTAAAACGCCTAAGTTGGTGTAGTTAAAGTAGGCGATGAGTTGAGAAGCAAAGAACGCTAAAACAATAAATCCAGCTAATGATTTTACAGCTTGTGTTAAGCCTTCAACAATATCATTTGTTGATTGGTATTTTCCAACTGTTTTACCATAAACATAGCCTGGTATACCAAAGAGGAAGAATACCATTAAAATTAATCCATTATTCATAAATGGTTGAATCGTTTTTTGTTGTGTTTCAGGATCAATTTCTTGTAAAGGCCCAAACCATGGGTTCATCAAAATAGCAAAAACTACTAAAGTCACTAATAAAGCTTTACCCGCTTTCGCTAAAGCTTCGTTCTCTAATGGAGTGATATCTTCTTGTTCATGCTCAGAATAATCTCCCTCATAAGTTCCAAGGAAAGGTTCTACCACCCATTCGGTCACAAGCGTACCGGCTATGGTTAAAATGAAGGTGGATACAATTAAGAAGTACCAGTTTCCACTCACATCAACCGTATACCCTGACGTTGTTCCCGCTAAAGCTGCATTGGTAATACCACTTAGCATGGCATCCGTTGGACCAAATATTAAGTTGGCTGAGAAACCACCAGATACACCGGCAAATGCTGCTGCCAATCCTGCAATTGGATGACGCTTTGCACTAGCAAAAACTAAAGCACCTAAAGGAATGACCACAACATATCCAGCATCGCTAGCGATGTTGGAAATAATACCTGCAAAAACAATCACCGTCGTTAGTAATGAGTGTGGAACACGCGTAATTAATTTCTTTAACGAAGTCGCAATTAATCCGCCCCATTCAGCAATTCCTACCCCTAGCATCGCGACAATCACGGTACCTAAAGGTGCGAAATTGGTAAAGTTTTTAACGGCTGTGTTAAAAATGTGCCGTAATCCTTCCGCATTCATTAATGAAATCGCAGCAACCGTTCGTTCAGCTTCTTCTTTCGCATCGTAGAAACTCACTGTCACGCCGAGGCGATAAATAATTTCTGATACCACTATGGTAATCAGTGCTAAAATAATAAAAATAAAGACAGGGTGTGGCAACTTATTCCCAACGCGTTCGATAAAGTCTAAACCGCGCTGGACAAAGCTTTTTTTCTCTTTTTCTTTCATATCATTCTCCTTTGCAAAAAATTGTATAATCTATACTCTTTCAGTATATTTAATTCAAACAAGAATGTAAAGTAGAAAAAAAGTCTCCCCTGCGCGAATCGCAAAGGAGATTATATTTAATGGTTTGCTTGTTTATTTTGAGTAATCGATAGCAGTTGATTACGCAGATCATTTTCCATTTCAATCAATTCAGTTTCAGCTTGGATTCGCTGTTGGCGACCCGTTTGCTGGATTTGTAATGTTTCAGAGAGGGCAGACAAAAGATTGTTTTGTGTTTGTCGTAAAGTTTCAATATCAATCACGCCGCGCTCTGCTTCGCGAGCAACATCAATGGTACTTTGTTTTAACATCTCTGAATTTTTAAGCAAGAGATTGTTCGTAGTATCTGACACCATTTGTTGTGATACTGCAGCATTTTGCTGTCTCAAGATGGCTAATGCAATTGTTATTTGGTTCTCCCACAGTGGGATAGCCGTCATAATAGAAGCTTGTATCTTTTCAGCTAGGAGCTGATTTGTATTTTGAATCATCCGAATTTGTGGGGCCTGTTGGATTGTCAGTTGTCGTGTTAAGCGCAAATCATGGGTCCGTTTATCCAATCGTTCAAGAAATTGATTGAGATCATTGACTTTTTGAATATCCATCGCGTCTTGACTTGCTTGCGCTTTTTCCAAAGCAGCTGGGATTGTTTTTTCTTGGAGTTCTTGCATTTTTACTTCACTCGCAGCAATGTAAACATTGAGTGCTTCAAAATAATCCCGATTTTTCTCATAAAAGGACTCAAGCATCACATTATCATTAAGGAGCTCATTTTGATCGCGCTCTAATCGAATCGCCACGCGATCAATTTGGGTACTAATTTGTTGATACCGCAATGTCGTCTCAGAGATTGACGTTTTCACTTTACCGAATACCTTTTGCAGTAAATTTGGACGAGCACTTAACTCTTTTGGGTCGTTTTGCTGCAATTGAGTCATTAAATCGACAATTGCATCACCAATCCCGGTTACATCTTTTACTTGAATGTGCTCTAGCATCGCATTTGAAAAATCTTTCAGTTGACTTTGAGCATTGGCACCATAAGTAATAATGGATTGCATATCTTCTTCATTAATTTGTTTCGCTAATTCTCGTGCCTGTTGTTGTCGATGTTCAGGCAGTTGTTGAATCAACTGATGGTTTGTGATGACTTTATTTGAAATGACTCCTAAATCATCAAATTTTTGAGATGATTCGTGGGTTGGATCGATAAAAGGATTTTGGATTAAATCTTCAATGGTTTGAGGTGAATTAGATGTAGGTTGTGTCATAAGAACCCCTCCTAAATATTTTATAAGTTCGACGTGTCGTTGAAATCATGTTGAGAGCGATGAATATTTTTTTCAGCAAACTTAATCTCATCATCAAGATCATTAATCATTTCTTGATGGAAAGCTAGATATTCTTCGGTCAATTGTTCGGATAATTCTTCAATTGTTTGAACGGTGCGTTCAAGTAGTAAATAAGTCTGCTTAGTCTTAGCAATATGATGATTGATCTCGTTGTATTTTGCAGCTAAATCGGCTAATGATGGAATGGTTCGGTAAATTGTATTACTAGCATTGACAATGCGCGTTGGGTCTTTAACAATTGCTTGAAAGAATTTTTGCGCAACATCAATCGTATTATGACGTACATTGACTGCTTTTAATTTAGCTGCTTGATTCATCTCATCTTCTAATTGAATGATTAAATCTCGTAGGACAGACATTTCTTGTCGGAAATACTGAATATCTTCATCGCTTAATCCAGCATCGTGATAATGTTTGGTTAATGTCGAATTTTTCTTAAAGGAACTAGCTGTGTTATGTTTAAACAGACGATTAAAGTCGATTGAACCTTTTTGGTTGAGCCACAAAATCAATAGTGTTGGGATAGCGATGGTACCGTAGGTTATTATTAAACTCATAAGGTGGCCAGTGCCCATGTAGGGGGTATTCTCAATCGCTAATAGCGTGGCTAGCGTCACGACACCTACCATCCCTCCGTAGATTAGATGTCGCAATCTTACGTTGCTTTTTTTAAAATATTTTCGGTAAACATGGGCAAGTAAGTCTAAAAAGATAAAGCCAGTAAACCAAACAGTAATATGAGCTGCTGAAAGACCCGTTAGAAAAGTAAACATCAATGCTATAATAATGTAGGCGCCATAGTGTTGTAGAACAAATAGACTTAATGGGTAAGTGGCGTTAAGTCGGACATAGTAATATCCTTGGTAAATGAAGCATGCTAACGCTAGCATTAGAATAATTGTATCCATATCGAAATTCCTCCTATTCGAGTAGGTAGATAATCTTAGTTATTGTATAATAATTGTAGCATAGCTTTGGGTGCTGGTTATCGGACTCAAGGCTGATATTCTAAAAAATAAGAGTGGATGTGAGAGAGTATGTTAGAAGCAGAGTTTATGAAAAGTGACCGTTTACGTGCGAGTGAACTGATTTATGACGGGCAAATTATTCAGCTATATCGTAATCAAGTTGAAATTCATCCGCAAGTTGTGGTGGCGCGTGAATTGGTTAACCATCAGACCGCGGTAGTAATTCTTCCTATTACCGACACCGATGAAATTATTTTAGTCTCACAGTATCGTCCAGCAGTAGATCAAGTATTACTCGAATTACCTGCAGGGTTGATTGATATTCATCAGTTGGCAGCTGAAGATCCATTGATAGCGGCTAAACGCGAGCTCGAAGAAGAGACTGGGATGCAATCCGATTGTTGGGAGTATTATGGCAAGTTAGATTGCTCACCGGGTTTTTGTAATGAGGCGATGGAATTCTATATTGCTAGAGATGTTAAAGGAGTTCCACATCCGATAGCAGGGGACGAGGATGAGTTTATTACGGTTAAAAAATATTCTCGCTCAACTATTCAATCTATGTTGGATGAGAGACTTATTTCAGATATGAAGACACATCTAATTCTTAAACTATGGCTATTAGGAGGGATATAATGCCATTGAATCAAAAAAAATCAGATTCACTGTACCAAGATTATTTGGATTACCAATCGAATGCATCAGAACCGCCGTTAGATGAAATGCCATACTCAATGGATTCAAACCCCCAATCAGAACGGGGGGAAATCCCATTGCAAGAAGACTTTGAAGAGGAGCTTCCGGAGCAACGACTTCACTATAGTGCGAAGATTGATTACTTTTTAAACAATAGCATTGTCGTTACAGCGGTACTTCTAATTTTAGTATTAGTAATAGCATTTTTAATTTAACGAGAGGAGTTACTTATAGAGATGATTGGAATTATTGGGGCAATGGCCCAAGAAGTTGCAATATTAAAGGAGCAGTTACAAAACCGTCAATTGATTGAACATTACGAGCATCAATTTTATACAGGACAATTGGGAGAACAAGAGGTGGTAGTGGTTCAATCCGGGATTGGGAAAGTTAATGCAGCCATCGTCGTTCCGCTACTCAAGATGCTCTTTGAAGTCGATTATATTATTAATACTGGAAGTGCCGGAGCACTTGATTCAGCTTTAAGTATAGGTGATGTCGTCATCGCTCATTCACTCGTATATCATGATGTGGATGTCACGAGTTTCGGCTATAAATATGGACAAATGGCTGGGATGCCTGAAGCGTATTATCCGGATTCTCAGCTACAATCCTTAGCGAAAGAAGCGAGTCATCATATTGGAATCGAGCCTTATGTTGGAATGATCGTCTCTGGCGATCAATTTGTGGCTGGTGCCGAGGAACGTCAAGCAATTCTTGAGAAACTGCCTTTTGCTCGAGCCTGTGAAATGGAATCCACTGCCATTGCGCAAGCGTGCTATCGATTTGATATTCCATTTATTATTATTCGGGCAATTTCAGATCAAGCAGATGGACAAGCGCATCTCAGCTTTGATGAATTTCTGGAGGTTGCGAGTCAATCTTCTGCTACGCTAGTTATGTATTTAGTGGAACAAATAGGAACTTTAACAAAATAAGAAATAAAGTTGCAAGACTTGAATATATCTGATACAATAGCGATTGTGTAAAATAATGCAGCATTGAAGATAGAGTAAGGCTTTCATTCGGAATCCATACGGAGAGTGAGTAACTGCGGCTGCTAAATGTGAAAGCTTATAAGAAGAATGTACTTATTCGGATTTTCATCGAATTATTTTACTCCAAAATGAAATTAATGGAGGAATTTAAATATGGCACGTTATACAGGACCAGCATGGAAAAAATCACGTCGTCTTGGTATTTCTTTAACAGAAACTGGAAAGGAAATTGCAAAACGCAACTACCCACCAGGACAGCATGGTAACCAACGTAAAAAATTATCAGAATACGCATTACAACTTCAAGAGAAGCAAAAACTTCGCTTTATGTATGGTATTAACGAACGTCAATTCCGTAAGTTATACGACCGTGCAGGTAAGATGGAAGGGAAACATGGTGAAAACTTCCTTATCTTACTTGAAACACGCTTAGATAACTTAGTTTATCGTTTAGGATTTGCGAACACACGTCGTCAAGCACGTCAATTAGTTAACCACGGTCATATTCAAGTTGATGGATCACGTGTTGATATTCCATCTTACTTAGTAGAACCAGGTCAAGTGATTGGTTTACGTGAGCGTTCAGAAAGCTTAGCATTGATTAAAGATAACTTAGAAAACACAGTAACTCGTTTAGAATTTATCGAGTTTGATGAAAATTCTAAATCTGGTAAAATGACTCGTTTACCTGAACGTAGCGAATTAAACGCTGAAATCGACGAATCATTCGTTGTTGAATACTACAACAAATTAGGTTAATTACAAAAACGCACCACTTAGAAATGTTGGTTTCAAGATTTCTAAGTGGTTTTTTTCTGAGTTAATTCGAATGAAAAACGCTGTGTGTCAAAAATCATCAAAAAATACGGTATAAGTAGGCTCAGCTAGGGTAAAATACGTTTAATTAATGAGAAATACTTTTATTTAGCGATGGTCAATGGTATACTTTAAAAGGAATTATATAATCATTATGTACGAGTGTTAGAAGGGACGTAGACAATGAGTGTGACTTTCACAGATATCCTATTTGCGATTGTTGTTATCTTCTTGGTCATATCAGGAATTGTCTTTTTCATGAAAACTCAACGAACAAAAGAAGTTCGTGAGTTAGAGAATCGAAAAGATGAGATGATGACAGTTTCAATAGCGGATCAATTATTTACCTTAAAAAATATGGAGTTATCCGGTCAGACTAAACGGAAATATGAAAGTTTAGTAGCGACATGGCAAACTTTAACCAATTATCAATTTACTGAGATAGAATCTACGATTATTATTGCTGAACAGTACATTGATCAAATGAAATTAATTAAAGCCAAAAATGCAATGAATGAAGCAACCGATTTACTCGAATCGACGGAAATTGAAGTCAATGAGTTGCATGATGAATTGACGAAGTTAATTGATGTGACGGAATCAAATCAAGTTCGCTATGAAAGCTTACTTGAACGATACAATACATCCCGCAAAAATATTATGAACCATTCTTTCGACTACGGTCCAGCGATCGAGACATTAGAAAAGAATTTACAGTATTTAGAGTTGAACTTTACTCGTTACAATGAATTAATGAGTGAAGGAGATTATCTTGAGGCGCAAGATATGCTTGGCAAAACTGATTCAGATCTGTCTACGCTAGAGGAAATTTTAGAAAAATTACCTAAGATGTATTCGAAGATTACAAGTGAGTATGAGGAAAATCTAGAAGATATTGCCCAAGGCTATAAGCGCATGGAAGAGAGCAAGTTCAAATTTGATGATGTCCATGTCTTAGAACGTGTAGATGAGATTCAAGAACGTTTGAATGAAGCAAAAACGCATATTAAGAATGCCGACTTAGCTGAAGCACAGACATTGATGGATAAATCTGAACGTGATATTAATGCCATGTATGATTTCTTACAAGCGGAAATTGATGCTAAAGAGGCTGTACAGGGATTAATGCATCAATTAACTCAATCATTAGCTCAAATTAAAGATGATAATCGCTATACGACTATTGAAGTAGATCGGATTGCGCAAAGTTATGTTTTGCATGATAATCAAGAAGACCGGATTGCGAATATTACCGAAAATATCCAACGTGATCAGGAAGAATTTGCTCAATTAATCCAAGAAGTTAAAGAACATGAAGCGATTTATACTAAGGTATTACAACGGCTTAAGCGTATTGAAAAGAGAATCGATGAATATCTCACACAACAACAAGGAATTATCCAAAGTCTTGCTTCGTTGAGTCAACGCGAAAAAGATGCAAAGAGCAATTTAGATTTATTTGAACTTGATTTACGAAATATGAAGCGACGTTTGGAAAAACAACATCTACCTGGATTGTCGCAATCATTTTACGATAAGTTCTACTTAGTGACTGATCAAATCGAGTATATGTCTAAAGAACTTAATCGGGTCCAAGTCGATATGAATGAAGTAGAAGCATTAGAACAAGATTTGGCCGAAAATATGGCGACATTAGAAGAGATGGCGGAAGAATACATTGATAATGCAACACTCACGGAATATATGATTCAACATAGTAACCGATTCCGTTATGATATTCCAGAAATGGAACAAGCGATTCGTGAAGCAGAGTTTCTATTTTATGAGCAATTCCGCTACGGTGAAGCTTTAAATGTAATTGAAAAAGCACTTTATCGTGTTGATCGAGAAGGACCAACTCAAGTTCGTCGTATGTATCAACAAGAAAAACAACATCGAATTTATTAAATTAAAGCACATTTTTTCGGACAATTTGATATTAAATATTTTAAATTGAACAAGACACCTGTTTTGTTCAATTTTTTATTGAAAAGAGGGGATCATCGTGAATTATTTTGACCATAGTGCCACGACTCAGCCACTACCTGAAGTGATGGGAACGTATCAGCAAGTAGCTACCCAGTTTTTCGCCAATCCATCGAGTGCGCATGAACTAGGGCAAAGGGCTCGTCAATTATTAGAACAAGCTCGCAAGCAAGTTGCTGAAATACTATCGTATCGTAGCGATGAAATTTACTTTGCTTCAAGTGGAACGGAAGTAAATAATTGGGTCATTAAAGCGATTGCGCCATCCTATATAAGTGGTGCAAAAAAAGCAACTCTAATTACAACGTCTTATGAGCACCCATCGATTCGTGAATCCGTCCAATATTTGCAATCATCGGGCCACTCGATTGAATACTTACCGATTGATTCTAGCGGTGCTTGTGATTATGAAACGTTAGAAAAGTTGTTAACCGATAAACCGATTGGAATGTTATCAACGATGGGCGTCAATAATGAAGTAGGCAGCCTACTAGATTTTGATCGAATTGCGAAGTTGCTAGAGCCGTATCCGCAAGTGATTTGGCATGTGGATGCGGTCCAATGTTTGACGACCCAATTAGATTCAATCCTTCACCCAAGAATTGATATGTTAACTTTATCAGGGCATAAGTTCCATAGTGGGCGAGGCACCGGAATTTTAGCTTGTCGACAACGGGTAAATCTCCTACCTTTCTTGGACGGGGGAGGTCAAGAGATGGGGATGCGAAGTAGTACTGAAAACCTAGCCAGCATTGTCGCAACTGCCAAAGCTCTTCGCCTCACTGCTGAAAGACAAGCAGTGGCAAAGGCTACGTTGGTACAATTTAAAGACCAAATTATACACCAATTATCTCAGTATGGCTGGCAACTATTTAATCCAACGCATAGTAGTGAACATATTATTTGTGCAGCATTGCCACCAATTCCTGGTGAAGTTTTAGTGCATGCTTTTGAAGAAAACGAAATTTACCTTTCTACTACGAGCGCTTGCTCAAGTCGTAAACATCAACCGCATGCTACGCTAAGAGCCATGGGTGTAAACGATGTAATCAGTCAATCGGCTATTCGTATTAGTCTATCACAACACACTTCACCACAAGAGGTGGATTCACTTATTCAAGCGATTGCGAAAGTTAGTCAACAATTACAGCTCAGGAAGGAGTCATAGAATGACAACCAAACGACTTAAAATTCATTATGGGGAATTGTCAACTAAAGGAAAAAATCGTCGAATGTTTCAGCAGAAATTAGCCGAACAAATTCGCTATAAGACCAAATCACTCGAAAAAATTAAAATCATAGCTAATTTTGATTTTATGTATTTAGAGTGGGAAACAACACCTTATGAATCAATCATTGAAATTATTAAAACAATTCCTGGAATTGCTCGATTTGAACCGGTTTATCAAGTCGAAAAAAATCTGGGAGCTATTCAATCACGTGCAGTAGAATTATTTAACGAATTATCTATTGAACCAGGAGATTCCTTTAAAGTTGTAGCAAAACGTTCGGATAAAAATTTTGTTTACGATACTTATGATATACAGCGTGAAGTTGGGCATGTCATCGGAGAAACTTTTCCACAACTCAAAGTTGAAATGCGCCAACCGACTTATCGCTTAGCCGTTCAAATTGATCAAGGGAACCATGCTTATTTAAGCTTAGTGACTTATCTAGGATTGCAAGGAATGCCATACGGCTCCAGTGGGCGTGGTCTACTGATGTTATCAGGTGGATTTGATTCACCGGTGGCAGGGTATCTGATGATGAAGCGAGGCCTTGAGATTGAAGCCGTTCATTTTAGTAGTCCACCTTATACGAGTCCACAAGCATTAGATAAAGCAAAGAGATTAGCGAGCACTTTAGCACATTACGGGATGCCGATCCAATTTATTAATATCCCCTTTGCTAAGATTCAAGAGTCGATTAAAGCGCATGTTCATGACCAAGCATCGATGACGGTCATGCGGCGAATGATGTTACGAATTATGGATCGCTTAATTGTGTTACGAAAAGCTGATGCGATTGTGAATGGGGAATCCCTCGGACAAGTAGCCTCTCAAACGATTCAAAGTATGCGAGTGATTAATGAAGTGACACACACACCGATTTTAAGGCCTTTAATTGCTTATGATAAAAATGACATTATCGATATTGCCCAAAATATCGGGACGCATGATATTTCAAATGAGCCTTTTGAAGATTGTTGTACAGTTTTTGCTCCAGCATCTCCACATACTAAGCCGAGAATTGAGAAGATTGAAGAACTGGAATCACGATTGCCGATTGAAGCGCTCGTTGAAGATGCGATTAATAATTTAACGATTGAAGTTATTGATGAGCATTATCAAGCGAGACAAATAGAGCAATACGATCAGTTCTTATAATTACACCCGTTTAAAACTTACTTGTCTATTGAGGTGACATCTGCTAAACTAGGCGTATATAATTGAAGCGAAGAAGAGAAGAGTAGTTAACAAATATTAGAGAGAAGACGGATGGTGAAAGTCTTTACGTTGACGAATGTAGCTCGGAGCAATAGTGTACGAATAATTGAGTGCATTACGGATAGATTTCCGTTATCAACATTGAGAATGACAGATGTCATTAAATTAGGTGGTACCACGATTCACAGCGTCCTATGTTATGTAGGACGTTTTTTTATTGAGAAAGGAAGGCGATACAATGGTTGAAATGGCCAGTAAATATAATCAGCATGATGTAGAAAAAGGTAGATATCAAAAATGGGTTGACCAAGATGTGTTTAAACCGTCAGGAGATGTCAAAGCCGCTCCGTATTCGATTGTTATTCCACCGCCGAACGTGACAGGTAAGTTGCACTTAGGTCACGCATGGGATGTGACATTGCAAGATATGATTATCCGTCAAAAGCGTATGCAAGGTTACGACACACTTTATCTCCCAGGGATGGACCATGCAGGAATTGCGACCCAAGCGCGTGTTGAGGCACGTTTACGTGAACAAGGAATTAGCCGATATGATTTAGGTCGCGAAAAATTCCTCGATAAAGTTTGGGAATGGAAAAATGAATATGCTGCAACAATCCGCGAACAATGGGCAAAAATGGGGATTTCAGTAGATTATAGCCGTGAACGATTTACTTTAGATGAGGGCTTAAATAAAGCAGTTAATAAGGTATTTGTTGAATTATATCGCAAGGGACTTATTTATCGTGGGGAATATATTATTAACTGGGATCCTGAAGCTCAAACAGCATTATCGGATATTGAAGTAATTTATAAAGATATTCAAGGGGCTTTTTATCATATTGAATATCCAATTGTCGATTCAGATGAGCGAGTTGAAATCGCAACAACGCGTCCAGAAACGATGCTCGGAGATACAGCGATTGCGGTTCATCCAGATGATGAACGCTATCAACATTTGATTGGTAAGAAAGTTTTATTACCACTCGTCAATCGTGAAATTCCTATCGTGGCGGATACTTATGTCAACATGGAATTTGGAACAGGGGTCGTTAAAATTACACCAGCTCATGATCCGAATGACTTTGAAGTTGGAAATCGTCATGACTTACCGCGCATCAATATTATGGATACAGCGGGAGTGATTAATGAAGCCGGAGGTCCTTATGCAAATCTTGATCGCTTTGAAGCTAGAAAACGAGTGGTAGCAGATCTTAAAGAGCAAGGGTACCTTATTAAGATTGAAGAGATGGTCCATAGTGTTGGCCATTCTGAACGATCTGGCGCAGTGGTGGAGCCATATTTATCAACGCAATGGTTTGTTAAGATGGAGCCATTAGCAAAACAAGCTCTCGAAAATCAAATGACAGACGATCGAGTCGATTTTTATCCACCACGTTTTGAAGATACTTTCCGCCAATGGATGGAAAATGTACACGATTGGGTAATATCACGTCAATTATGGTGGGGACATCAAATTCCGGCATGGTATCATAATGAAACTGGTGAAATCTACGTTGGTGAGCAACCTCCTACTAATATTGAAGAGTACACTCAAGATCCGGATGTATTGGATACTTGGTTCTCTAGTGCACTATGGCCATTTTCAACGATGGGCTGGCCAGATGAATCAGCAGCTGACTATCAACGTTATTTCCCAACGAACACGTTAGTGACGGGTTATGACATTATTTTCTTCTGGGTTAGCCGAATGATTTTCCAATCGCTGGAATTTACAGATAAAGCACCTTTCAAAAATGTTCTGCTTCACGGATTAATTCGTGATAGCGAAGGCCGTAAGATGAGTAAATCGTTAGGTAATGGAATTGACCCAATGGACGTCATCGAAGAATATGGCGTTGATGCATTGCGCTGGTTCTTAGCCAATGGTTCCGCTCCAGGGCAAGACGTGCGTTATATGCCTGAAAAATTGTCCTCTGCTTGGAATTTTATCAATAAAATATGGAATGCGAGCCGCTACGTATTGATGAACGTCGACGGAAAAACAATCGATGAAATTGATCTTTCGGGTGAGAAAACATTAGCTGACCGTTGGATTTTATCGCGACTTCAGTCAACCATTGAATCTGTTACGCGACTATTTGAAAAATTTGAATTTGGTGAAGCGGGTCGATTATTATTCCACTTTATTTGGGATGACTATTGTGATTGGTATATTGAGATGACTAAGGAAGTCTTACAAAGTGAGACAGCTGACAAAACAACGACACAAAGTATTTTAATTTATGTGTTAGACCAATTTTTACGCCTACTACATCCGATTATGCCATTTGTAACTGAAGAAATTTGGGGGCATCTAGCAGGTGATGATCGTTCGATTGTGGTCGCAGATTATCCGGTAGTTCAATCAGAATTTATCGATCAAACGAGTGAAAAAGCGATGGGACAATTGATGGATGTCATTATTGCTGTTCGTCAAATTCGTAATGAAATGAATACCCCATTGAGTAAACCGGTTGATATGATGATACAAGTTAAAAATGAAGAGAGTCTAGCAATTTTAACATCCAATGAAGAGTATATTCGCCGATTCTGTAATCCAAATGATCTACAAATTGCCCTTGAAGTAGAAACGCCTGAAGAAGTCGTTACTCAAAGTCTCGCTTTTGCTCAAATTTATATGCCCCTGAAGGGATTAGTTGTTTTAGAGGATGAAATTAAGCGATTAACAAAAGAACAACAAAAATTAGAGCAAGAAGTGAAGCGAGCACAAGGTAAGCTGAACAATGAAAAATTTGTTCAAAATGCGCCAGAAAAGTTAGTGAATCAAGAAAGAGAAAAACTTGAAAACTATGAGACTCGGTTAGCGGGCGTGGTTCAACAAATTCAAAAATTACAAGCGATGTTATAAAAACAAGCAGTAGGAGTAAAGTATGAAATTTGAGACGTTAGAAGCAGGATTAAAATGGTTAGAGTCACAGCATAATAACGAATCCAAACGATTCAACGAAAAAATAAAAGTCGCGATGGATTTTTTTAATAATCCACACGAAACTTTTCCAATTATTCATGTAACTGGAACAAATGGTAAGGGTTCTGTTACTAGTTATTTAAGAGACTTACTGATGAGTCAAGGACTTACAGTAGGGACGTTTACTTCACCACATATCGAACGAATCAACGAACGGATTGCGGTGAACGGACAACCTATCTCAGACGAAGATTTATTGGCGATTATTGAAAAGATGTATGATGTGAATGAATATTTATCGACTACTGAATATGGGCGATTGGTGTTTTTTGAAAATTATACCGTGATGATGGCTTTATATTTCCAACAAGTGCAGCCAGATATTGTCATCGTCGAAGTAGGGATTGGTGGCTTACATGATTCGACCAATATTATGGATGGTGAAGTTGCAGTTATTACGACTGTGGGTATTGATCATGCAGATCGTTTAGGTAATACCTTTGAAGAAGTCGCTTACCAAAAAGCGGGTATTATCAAACCAGGAGCCATTGCGGTAGTTGGAGATGTCCCATCTGAAGCGCTCAGTGTGATAAAGCAATTTTCTAACGAGCAAGATGCGACATTACGTGTCTATCACGAAGACTTTGATGCAATAGATATCCAAGTTAACCCTGGCGAAGGTGCTGAATACACTTATCAATTTGGAGGACAAGCTTGGAGAGATTGGCACATTTCGATGCTTGGCGCTTATCAAGTAGATAATAGTGCAGTAGCGTTAACCGCGTTCTATGAGTGGATGCAACAGCATCAACGTGCTATCAATTGGGATGCCGCACGACAAGCGTTGAGTCAAACCCATTGGATCGGTCGGATGGAACGCGTGCATCAAATGCCATTAATCTATATTGACGGAGCCCATAATGTACAAGGCTTAGAAGCAGTTAAACAGTTGATTGAGGAGAACTTTTCAGATAAACATATCCGCGTTCTTTATGCGGGACTTGAACGAAAAAATCAAGAAGCACAACTGGAAATATTACGACAATTTTCAAGCGAAGAAGTTGATTTAACGACGTTTGATCACTTCGAAGCGATGTCGCTTGAACAATTCGATGCGCTTATTAAATCACATCACTTACCGCGCGAACAATTTCACTTAGTAGCGGATTGGCGACAATTAATTCAACAATTTGTTACTGAAAATAAACAGGACTCGTTGTTGTTGATTACAGGTTCATTGTACTTTATCTCAGCGGTCCGAAAATTTATTTTAGAAACTTTAAATTAAAATAAGTATTTATCTCCCCTCCAGTGTATTTATTATGCAGGAGGGGAAAATATGTTTAAACAAAATTATATTCAAGAAGTTGCCATCAATTCACAACCGCGTGAAAGGTTATTAGCTTATGGGGAGAAAGCCCTAGCTGATCATGAATTGCTTGCAATCTTACTTCGAACTGGGACGCGACAAAAGAATGTATTTCATTTAGCAATGAAATTATTACATCATTTCGAGCATCTATATGGCCTTAAAAATGCCAGTCTCGAAGAGTTGCAAGAAGTGTCTGGGATAGGACCTGTAAAAGCGGTGGAATTAAAAGCCGCAATCGAGTTAGGTGGTCGAATTCACCGCGCAGAACTACCTAAGTTAGGGCATATTTTATCAACGCAAGATGCTGGGAAGTGGTTTATTAGTGAGATGGGTGATTTGCACCAAGAACATTTAAGTGTTGTTTTTCTAAATTCTAAAAATCATATTATTCGTAAAAAAACTATTTTTATTGGAACCGTCAATAGTTCCGTAGCACATCCACGGGAAATTTTTAAAGAAGCATGTAAGTATCCAACAGCACGGATGATTGTGGCCCATAATCATCCATCCGGAGATATTATGCCAAGCCAGGCAGACCTTTATTTTACCGAGCGGTTAATTCAATGCGGTGAACTGATGGGGATTGAGTTATTAGATCATTTAATTATCGGACATGACAAATATTTAAGTTTACGTGAAAAGACAAACGTATTTGATGAATAGCTTTAACTTGCAATTATTTGACAGTATGCTACAATAATAATGTGTTTTTGTATTAGATTGATTGTTAGAGGTTTAACTCCAATTCATACTATGCAAGAATATCAATAAAGAACATGCATTGCATGAATAGGAGGAATTAGCCCATGGCAGAAGGTAAAGTAAAATGGTTTAATGCAGAAAAAGGTTTTGGATTTATTGAACGTGAAGATGGAGATGACGTATTCGTTCATTTCTCAGCAATTCAAAGTGAAGGATTCAAAACTTTAGAAGAAGGTCAAGAAGTGACTTTTGATATTGAAGAAGGCGCACGTGGCCCTCAAGCTGCAAACGTTGTAAAACAATAATTTTAAAAACATTAAACATTTAAACTGAGGTGACCCCCGAAAGTTAGAGTTAAAAACTAACTTTATGGGGGTCATTTTATGTCTAAAAAATATAGTTACGAATTTAAAATGC